>VAXX01000586.1 GCA_005885115.1 Actinomycetota bacterium
CGACGTAGCTCACCGGCTGACCTCGGTCAGCTCGACCGGCAGCCGGTCGGCGTCGGCGTACGCCAGCGCGGCGCCGACGAACGCGGCGAACAACGGGTGCGGGCGGGTTGGCCGGCTCTTGAGCTCGGGATGCGCCTGGGTGGCCACGAAGAACGGGTGCAGCTCCCGGTCCAGCTCGACGAACTCGACCAACCGGCCGTCCGGGGAGGTGCCGGAGATCCGCAGCCCGGCCTTGGTCAGGGCGTCCCGGTACGCGTTGTTGACCTCGTACCGGTGCCGGTGCCGCTCGGACACCTCCGGCTGTCCGTACGCGTCGGCCACGATCGAGCCCGCGACGAGCGTCGCCGGATACGCGCCCAGGCGCATCGTGCCGCCGAGGTCGCCGCGTCCGGCCACGATGTCCGCCTGGTCGGCCATGGTCGCGATCACCGGGTGGGCCGCCCCCTCGTCGAACTCACGGGAGTTGGCGCCTTCCAGTCCCGCGAGGTGGCGGGCCACCTCGATGGTCATGCACTGCAACCCCAGGCACAGGCCGAGGATCGGTACGCCGTGCTCCCGGGCGTACCGGGCGGCACCGATCTTGCCCTCGATGCCGCGTACCCCGAACCCGCCCGGGATCACCACCCCGTCCACCCCGGCCAGGGCGTGGGCGGCACCGGTCGGGCTGACGCACTCGTCACTGGGTACCCAGCGCAACTGCACCCGGGCCCGGTGCGCGAAACCGGCCGCCCGGACCGCCTCGGACACCGACAGGTACGCGTCGGGCAGGTCGACGTACTTGCCGACGATCGCCACGGTGACCGCGTCGCTGGGGTGGTGTACCCGCTCCAGCAGGTCGTCCCAGGCGCTCCAGTCCACGTCCCGGAACGAGAGCCCGAGCCGGCGGACCACGTACGCGTCCAGCCCCTCCCGGTGCAGCACCTTCGGGATGTCGTAGATGCTGGGCGCGTCCGGGGCGGAGACCACCGCCTCCCGGTCGACGTCGCAGTACAGCGCCAGCTTGTGCTTGAGCTTCTCCGGGATCTC
>VAXX01000577.1:0-1350 GCA_005885115.1 Actinomycetota bacterium
CCGAGGGCAGCGGGTCCGGTGGGGGCTCGAAGTGCTCCAGGACGGTCCGTACGCACTTGGCGATGACCCAGGTCGGTACGGCCGCGGCGGCCGGGTACACCGGGATGAGCGCCCCGGCGAACTCCTCGACCTCGCCGTCCTCGCGGTCGTCGAGGATCACGTAGTCCGGCCCGTTGAGCTGGCGCCGGCCCCGGAACTCGGTGACCTTGCCGGCGAACAGGCCCCACCGGCCGGCCCTGAGGTCCCGCTCGCGCCACGCCTGGTTGAAGAACGTCAACGCCAGTACGCCGCCGGAGTCGTCGCCGACCGTGGAGTACCCCGATCCGCAGTCCGGAAAGCGGCCCCTCGGCCAGCAGCGGCGCCACCTCCAGGACGGACAGCGGCGCCCGCCGCTCCTCCTCCGACGGCTCGGTGTCCTCGGTGGAGGCGCCGTCGCCGATGCGGGGGCAGACCACGTACGCCTGGTGCCCGGCGGCGACCTCCTCGCGCAGGCGCTGCCAGGCCCGGTCGAGGTAGGTGGGCTTCTCCGCGGCCGGTACGACGTGCGAGGCGATCGGCGAGCGCCCGCCCGGCAACTGGGACAGCGTGGAGATCTCCAGGTCGCCGTACACGGTCATGGCGACCGTACGCGGGATCGGGGTCGCGGTCATCACCAGCACGTGCGGTGGCTGGGCGGCCTTGGCGCGCAGCGCGTCCCGCTGCTCCACCCCGAACCGGTGCTGCTCGTCCACGACGACGAGCCCGAGATCGGCGAAGTCGACGCCTTCGTAGAGCAGGGCGTGGGTGCCGATGACCAGGCCCGCCTCACCGGAGACCACCTCGGCCAGCGCGGTACGCCGGGCGCCTGCCCCGAGCGAGCCGGTCAGCAGGGTGACCCGGGTCGCCCGGTCCGCCCCGTCCAGTTCGCCCGCCCGGCCGAGCGGGCCGAGCAGGTCGGCGATCCCGCGCCGGTGCTGGGCCGCCAGTACCTCGGTCGGGGCCAGCAGCGCGGCCTGGCCGCCGGCGTCGACGACCTGGAGCATGGCCCGCAGCGCGCACACCGTCTTGCCCGACCCGACCTCGCCCTGCAGCAGCCGGTGCATCGGGTGCGGCCGGGCCAGATCCTCGGCGATCTCGGTGCCGACGGTCCGCTGCCCCTCGGTCAGCTCGTACGGCAGCGTGGCGTCGAACGCCGCGAGCAGCCCGGCGTCCATCCGCGGGCGGGGTACCGCCGGCCAGTCCACCGCCCGCCGCTTGCGCTGGACCAGGCTCACCTGCACGGCGAAGGCCTCGTCCCACTTGAGCCGGTGCGCGGCCCGCCACCGCTCCTCGGGACTGTCGGGGCGGTGGATCTGCCGCAGGGCGGTACCG
>VAXX01000577.1:1361-4548 GCA_005885115.1 Actinomycetota bacterium
GGCCGGCGGGGGCGGCGGGCCCGTCGATCAGCAGCTTGATCGAGCGCTGAAGGACCCAGCTGGAGACCTCCTTGGTCGCCGGGTAGATCGGGATCAGTGCCCGCGCCCAGTCCTCGTCGTCGTCCCCGGTGATCAGGTGGAAGTCGGGGTGCGCGAACTGCTTGGCGTTCCGGTACTGCCCGACGGTGCCGGCGAACAGGCCCCACCGGCCGGCCCTGCGGTCCCGCTCGCGCCACGCCTGGTTGAAGAACGTCAACACCAGTACGCCGCCGGAGTCGTCGCCGACCGTAACCTCCAGCATCTGGCCACGCCGGGCGCGCATCGGCCGGACACTGGTCCGCTGTACCTGCGCCATCACCGTCACCTGCTCGCCGACCGACAGCGAGCGGATGTCGGTGTGCTCGCCGCGCTGGTCGTACCGGCGGGGGAAGTGGTACAGCAGGTCGCCGACGGTGTCCAGGTCGAGGTGACTGGCCAGGGCCTTCGCGGTCTTGGCGCCCAGGATCCGGTCCAGCGCCATATTGACGGTGACGCGCGTCGACTCGGTTCGCTCGCGGGGCGCGCTCACTCCACACCGACCACGAGCGGGTACCGGGGCTGACCACCGGCGAGCACCTGTACCTCCACGAAGGGCCAGCGCTGGCCGGCGTACCCGCGCAGTACGTCACCCAGGTCGCCGGGCGCCTCGGCCCCGGTGATCAGGGTCACCAGCTCCCCGCCGCCGGCCAGGAGCCGGTCCAGCAGCTCCCGGCAGGTGGCCACGAGTTCGGTACCGATGACGTTCACCTCCCCCTCCACGAGCGCCACCACGTCGCCGGGCCGGGCCACCCCGGCCACCGTCACCGCCTCCCGGGTGGCGACGGAGACCTCGGCGTACCGGCAGGCCCCGGCCGCCTCGGCCATCGCGATCAGGTCGTCGTCGAAGCGCCGGGCGGCGTCCCGGACGGCCAGGGCCGCCAACGCCTGTACGGGCGACCGGGTCGGTACCACCCCCACGCGTACCCCTTCCGCTCTTGCCTCGTCGGCGGCGGCCGCGGCGATCAGGGCCAGGGCCTTGGCGTTGGGCAGCAGGACCACCTCGCCGGCGCCCGCCGCCCGGATCGCGGCCAGGATCTCGCCCACCGACGGGTTGGGCCCCGGTACGGTGACCGCGCCCTCCCGGCGGAAGACCTCGCTCAGCGGCGTGCCGCTGACCATGACCACCACGGCCCGCTGCGCCGACGGCGCCGGCGGCGGTGCCGCCTGGTCGGCAAACCTGGTCACCGCGATGCGGTACGGCCGCCCGGCGACGATGCCGGCCTCGATCGCGGCGCCGATCTCGTTGACGTGGACGTGCACGTTCCAGGTGTCCTCGCCGGCATCGACGACCACGAGCGAGTCGCCCAACTCGGCGAGGGTGTGCCGGAGCGCGCCGACCGCCGGGGCGGGCGCGTCGAGCAGGTACTGGACCTCGTAGGCGTACTGGCTGGAACCGGCCTCCCGGGGCGCGGCCGGCCGCCTCGGCGGCGCCGGTGGTGCGGGCACCCCGGTGACCACCTCGACCAGCGCGTTGAGCAGCACGCACAGTCCGCGCCCGCCCGCGTCGACCACCCCGGCGGCGGCCAGGACCGGAAGCTGGTCCGGGGTGCGGGCCAGCGCCTCGGCCGCACCGCGTGCGGCGGCCCGGACCACCTCGGCCAGGTCGTCGGAGTCGACCGCCCCGGCCGCGCGGGCGGCGCCGTCGGCCACCGACAGCACGGTGCCCTCGACCGGCTTGTCGACCACCGCGCGGGCCGCCGGCCAGCGCGTCCGCGATGCCCTTCAGGAGCTGGGCGATGATGGTGCCGGAGTTGCCCTTGGCGCCCAGCAGCGCGCCCCGGGCCAGCCCGCGCAGGGTGGTGGCCAGATCAGCCGCGTCGTCAACCAGCGCCTCGTGGGCGGCGGCCATGGTGAGGACCAGGTTGGTACCGGTGTCACTGTCCGGTACCGGGTAGACGTTGAGGTCGTCGATCTCCTGCTGGTGCCGGCGCAGCCCGTCCAGACCGGCCGCGCACCAGCGGCGTACGGCGACGGCGTCCAGGACGTCCAGCACGGCTTGGAAGCCTACTGAACCCCTCTGACAACCGGGGTGATTGGCCTATCGGATCGGGGGTCGGGTAATCTGGTCAGGTTGCCCGGTGACCCGGGCTGGTGGCCGGCGCCGTCCGGCGCCGTAGGACCATCACACCAGGAGACTTCCGTGGCTAGCGTGTGCGACATCTGTGGCAAGGGCCCCGGCTTCGGCCACAACGTGTCCCACTCGCACCGGCGGACCAACCGGCGCTGGAACCCCAACATCCAGACCGTCCGGACCCCGGCCGGTGGCGGGACGACCAAGCGCCTGAACGTGTGCACCTCGTGCATCAAGGCCGGCAAGGTCGTCCG
Organism: Actinomycetota bacterium; assembly: GCA_005885115.1. Classification (GTDB taxonomy): domain Bacteria; phylum Actinomycetota; class Actinomycetes; order Mycobacteriales; family Micromonosporaceae; genus AC-43. The sequence continues at coordinate 3,765 of VAXX01000577.1, forward strand.
GGGCTGAACTGAGCGTACGGTTCGGCCGGTGCCGTCACAGGTCCCGGCCGAACGACCGTACCCCTTCGGTGCCCTTGTAGTAGCCGAAGTCCCCGATCCGCGCGTACCCGGCCCTGCCGTAGAGCGCGATGGCCTCCGGCTGCCGGTACCCGGTCTCCAGGACCATCCGCTTGCGACCGGCCTGCCGTGCCGAGTCCTCCAGCGCCCGCAGCAGTGCCAGGGCCACGCCCCGGCCACGGGCCTCGGGCGCGACGTACATCCGCTTGACCTCGGCGGCCTCGTCGCCGCCGTGCCGGCTGCGCCAGCCGCCACAGCCCACCGGCCGGCCGTCGAGCCAGGCCACCAGGAACGCGCCGCCGGGCGGGTCGAACTCCGCCGGATCCACGGGCGTGTCGTCGCCACCGGGGTGGTCGTAGCGCACGGCCAGGTCGGCCAGCGCGGCCAGGACGAGGGTACGGGCGGGTTCGGCGTCGTACCGGACCGGCCGGATCGACAGTTCCGTCACCGGAAGTGGTCCCAACCGCCCGGCCCGCCCTCGTACGTCTTCCCGTCCACCGTCACTCCCGTCCCGTGGCCGACCGCGCCGATCGTCAGCCAATTGTCCGGCAGCTCCGTACCGGCCGGGAAGGTGGCCGCCAGGGCGTGATCGTCGCCACCGGTGAGGATCCAGGTGTACGGGTCGACGCCGAGCGCTCCGGCGGCGTCGCGCATCTGCGCCGGTACGTCGAAGACCTCGCTACGCACGTCGATCGCCACCCCGCTGGCCGAGGCCACATGGCCGAGG
>VAXX01000035.1 GCA_005885115.1 Actinomycetota bacterium
GCGATTGTGCTGCGTTTCATGGGACTCCTTGCGTGGGTAGACCGATGAACCGATCAACTACCCATCGCATCGCCCGTTCCCGGCGTCGGCAAGTCCTGTTGTCTGTTTTGGGGTGGGTGGTCCACCCTCTCCTATACCCTCGCGTGTGCTCCGAGGGCGGGCGCGACGAGGCTGCGCAACTGCCGGTACGCCAGCACGCCGGCGAGCGCCGCCAGCGGCAGCTCCACGAGTACGGCGCTGAGCACGCTGGTCACCAGGTCGGTCGACCCGGCCGCGGTGGACACGTCGAACCAGGCGTCGCAGATCAGCAGCACCGCGGTGGCGAACGACGCCCCGGCCCGGGCCGGGCTGCCCCGCCAGGTCAGCATCCCGGTGGCGGCGATCGACCCGGCCAGGAGGAGGTCGAAGCCGACCCAGGCGAGGTCCCAGTGGCCGACCAGGTACCGGGCCGGCAGGTCGGCACCCAGCCGCAGGGTCCACAGGGCCAGGGCGACACCCGAGAGTACGGCGACGAGCAGCACGGTACGCCGGCGCCGGGCCAGGTTCGGCGTGCGATCGGCCGTCGCGTCCGTTTCGGCCAGCGCGGCCAGCTTCCGGGCCAGTACCCGGCGCTGCTCCGCGCTCAACGACCGGAGCTCGGCATCGGTGATCACGCGGCCCCCTCGCTGCTCGAAACCCGGCTCCACCATCGGCCGCGCAGCCGCCGCGAGGACGACCGCCCCGACGGTGGTCACCGTGTTGCCCGCCGACCACGTGCCGGGCTTGCCGATGGCCATGTGTACGAACATTCCGCCCGACTGCGCCAGCACGCCGGTCACCAGCAGGACGCCGATGATCCACTGAGTGGTCGGGTCCACCCCGGTGCGGGCCACCACGTCGAGCACCACGAGCGCCAGGACCAGCAGCACACCGGCGTGCGCGTGCCCGGCCCGGAAGTACGTGAGCTGGAACTCGTTGAGCTTGCGCGCTTTCAGCAGGCGCAGCAGCGAGTAGCCGCCGTACATGACGGTCGGCAACGAGAACAGCGCGATGACGGTGAACAGTTTGACGGCACCGTGCACGAACGGCCTCCCCAGGCTTCGGTGGTCGGCGGAGATTGTTCCGGTCACCCACACGGTAGGGCGCCCGGACCGTCCAGCCGTCAGGGCGCGCCGGCCCGGTGGTCCACCTGTTGCGCTATATGCTGTTCGGCGAGGGCGAGATCGCGCCGGGTTGGCATGTCACATTCGCGCGCCGGGATCCGTCAGGTCAGCGAAGGACCGACACCCGATTAAGGAGTACACGATGCCCGAAGGAATCAGCCTGGTCGTCTATCCGGTCAAGGACGTCGCGGCGGCGAAGGCCCTGTACCGCACGCTGCTGGGCACCGAGCCCTACGTCGACGCGCCGTACTACGTCGGGTTCCGGGTCGGCGACCAGGAGATCGGCCTCGATCCGCACGGTCACCAGCAGGGCCTGACCGGTCCGATCGGGTACCGGGAGGTCGAGGACATCAAGGAGAGCCTGGACCTGCTCCGCAGCGCGGGCGCGCAGGTACAGCAGGATGTGCGTGATGTCGGCGGCGGCAAGCTGATCGCCTGGGTGAAGGACGCCGACGGCAACGTCACCGGGCTCATGCAGTCGCCCTGACCCATTTCCGGCAGGCTGACGCGGAACAGGAGGAGAACCGTGCAGAGCGCAGCCCTCCAGGTCGCCCTGGCTTACTTCGAGGCGTGGACGAACAAGGACTTCGAGAAGGCGATGACCTACATCGCCGAGGACATCGTCTGTGACGCACCGGCCGGACGGATCGAAGGCGCCGCCGGGTACCGGGCGTTCATGGGCCCGTTCGTCCAGATCCTCACCTCGGCACACCTGATCGCCGCCTTCGGCGACGACGAGACGGCCGTCGTCGTGTACGACACCGAGACGGTACCGGTGAAAGACGCGCCGGGTGCCGAATGCGTGACGGTCCGGGACGGCCGGATCACGTACAGCCGGTTCATCTTCGACCGGTTGCCGTTTGAGATCAGCAGGTCACGTCAACCGTGACCTTGTCGTTGGGCCCGTCGGACATCCGGTCGCTGGTGCCTTCCAGGTGCGCGGTCTTCTGGTCGGCCGACAGGGTCAGCGCCGCGCCGCCCAGATCGAAGTAGTGTTTGTCGCCCAACGCGATCTGGATGGTGCCCTTGCCGGCGGTGTCGGTGTTGTTGACCGCGATGCTGTCCACCGGCGGCCCGGTGTACGTGCCGTGCGTACCGGTTACGTCGATGATCACCCCGGCGGCGGCGCTCCACACCTGACCGCCGGACCGGCAGCTACCGCCCCGGATCTCCTTGCTCGTCGCGGCGACCTGGATGCGGATGTCCGCCGTCCCGTTACAGGAGATCCGGACCACGCCGGGCTCGTTGCCGGTCAGGCCACCCGAACACGACGGGTCCGTCTTCGTACCGCCGGCGGCTGTTGTCGGGCCGGCCGGGGCGGACCCGCCGGTCGCGGTCGCCGCGCCGGGTGAAGCCGTGCTGGCGCAACCGGCGAGGCCGAACAGCACAGCCAGGGACAGGGCGAGAGCGTGCTTCATGGCGATCAACATAACCGGTACGCGCCATCGCCGGGGTGCGCACCCGGCACCCCGGCGGTACGGCGGACTCAGTTGAGCGCGAGCCAGAGCGCCGGTACGTTCGGCGGCTCCCAACCCACCTGCGAGGTGTGGCTCTGCCGGCACTGGTAGTCGTGACCGGCGTACGACACCCGGTCGCCCACCGCGTACGCGTGGTTCGGTTGCCACGGCTGGTACTGCCCGCTACCGGTCGGCACCGGAGTCGGCGACGGGGATGGCGAGCCGCTCGGCGACGGGGGCGGCGGCGGTGGCGGGGTGCCGCCCGAGCAGGCGCCGTTGTCCTTCCACACGTCGTTCGGGCCCGAGTGGGTGTCCGGCTGCTCGTTCTGCGTCCACCACTTCGCCGTGTACTGGTGCCCCTGGTACGACACCACGGATCCGCCGACGTACGCGGTCGAGGCGTTCCACGTCGGGGCGCTACAGGTGCCGCCGCCGGACGAGCCGCTCGGGGTCGGGCTCGGCGGGGGCGGCGGAGGCGGTACCGCGCCGCCGAACTTCGCGGTGAACCGGGTGAAGTCCCAGGCGTTCTGCGGCACGCTGCTGCACGTACCCGAGGTGGTGCCGTTGTTGTCCGGCGGGTTGCATTGCCGGTCCCGGTTGACCGACCAGAACGTGTACCGGGTCAGCTTGTGCGACTGCACGTAGTCCAGCACGGTCTGGAAGGCGGACTGCGGGAACATCTCCCCGCTGTCCGAGCGACCGTTCATCAGCGAGACACCCTCGCGGGCGTACGCGGTCGCGCTGTCCCAGCCGAAGGTGTTCATCAGCAGGCCGTGGAAGGCTTCCAGCGCCGAGGTCTGCGCGGAGGCGCCGGAGAAGCCGCCGTCGAAGGGCATGATGGAGTAGTTGTCCGGGGTGAAGCCCTGGCTCTTGGCCTCGTTCAACAACAGTTGGCCGAAGTAGCCGGTGCCGCTGGACGTACCGGCGGTGGTGATCGACACGTACAGGCCGGCGTTGTTCTGCTGGAGGACCTTCGCGGCGCCGATCTCGTTGTGGATCGCGGCCGAGTTCTCGTACTCCGGCTCCTCCAGGTCGAAGTCGACCGCCTTGAGGCCGTACTTCGAGACGACCGCCTGGTACGCGCCGGCCGTCGACTGCGGGTCGCCGCAGACCTGGCCGAGCTTGGTGCCGCCGTACCCGCCGAAGGACACGGATACGTCGCCGCCGGCGTTGCGTACCGTCGAAATCACCGCACTCGCGGTCGGGTCGCTGAGACCGGTCGTCCCGTCCCAGGCCGCCGAACAGCCGCCGCCGGAGAGGATGAACGCCAGCTCGAAGGTCTTCTGTCCGGTCGCGCTCATCACCGAGGCGAGGTCCGGTGGGCTGTTGTCGAACGGCATGACACAGGCGGCGGCGCCGTACCAGCCCCGGGCGACGGCGGTCGCCGCGTGCGCCTGGGCCGCGACGAAGGCCCCCGCGGCGCCCAGCACCAGCGCGGCGCTGCCCGCGACGACGGCGAGTCTTGAGCTTCTCACCTGTGCTACCTCCTTCGGACCCCCAGGACCAGAGATCGATAGACTTTAGGAAACTTTGTTAATAGTTTTGTACCCGGACGGCGTCAGTTGTCAACCGCTGAGCGTGCCGAACCGCTAGCCTGGTCCGGTGGGCTGGTTGGGGCACGCGTTGGCGATCGCCGGATCGATGACGTGGCAGATCTTGTGGGCGCTGATCCTCGGCTTCACGCTCTCCGCGGTGGTACAGGCGGTGGTCCGCCGGGCGACGGTGGTACGCCTGCTCGGTGACGACTCGCCCCGGGCGCTGGCCGCCGCGACCGGCCTGGGTATCGCCTCGTCGTCCTGCTCGTACGCCGCGGTCGCGCTGGCCCGATCGTTGTTCCGCAAGGGCGCCAGCTTCACCGCCGCGATGGTCTTCGAGATCGCCTCCACAAATCTGGTGGTGGAGTTGGGGATCCTGCTCGCCCTGCTGATGGGATGGCAGTTCACCGCCGCCGAGTTCGTCGGCGGACCCGTCATGATCGTGCTGATCGCCGTGCTGTACCGCGTCTTCCTGCGCCGGCGGCTGCTCAGCGACGCGCTGCGGCACGCGGATCAGGGCATCGCGGGCTCGATGGAGGGCCACGCCGCGATGGAGATGGCGGTGGACGGGGACGGCCCGTTCTGGCGGCGGCTCACCTCGGCGCGCGGGTACACCGCCGTGTCCCACATCTTTGTGATGGAGTGGGCCGCGGTCTGGCGGGACATCGCCGGCGGGCTGCTCATCACCGGTGCGCTCGCCGCATGGGTACCCGCCGGTTTCTGGCGCGGCTTCTTCCTGACCGACCACCCGGTACTCGCCGGAGTCTGGGGACCGCTGATCGGACCGGTCGTGGCGGTGCTCAGCTTCGTCTGCTCGATCGGCAACGTACCGCTGGCGGCCGTGCTGTGGAACGGCGGGATCAGCTTCGGCGGCGTGGTCTCGTTCATCTTCGCCGACCTGATCATCCTGCCGATCCTCAACATCTACCGGAAGTACTACGGCTGGCGGACGGCCGCGTTCGTCGCGGCCACCTTCTACGCCACCATGGTCCTCGCCGGGTACGCCGTCGAACTGATCTTCGGCGCGCTTCGGCTGGTTCCCGGGCACCGCAACGCGACCGTGCTCGAACCGCATATCGCGTGGAACTACACCACGTGGTTGAACCTCGCCTTCCTGGCGCTGGCCGGGGCACTGGTCATCCGGTTCGTCGCCAGTGGTGCCTTACCGATGCTGCGGATGATGGGCGGTTCGGCCGATCCGGTCCACCACCATTCGTCCCAGCCGGACGAGTAGCGGG
>VAXX01000036.1 GCA_005885115.1 Actinomycetota bacterium
CGGGATGACGACCCGGGCACCGAGCCGGTCGGTACGGGCCAGCGCCTGCTCGGTGAGCCGCGCCGGATCCGTCCCGGCCAGGCGGGCCTGCACGGCGGCGGCCAGCCGCTCGGGTACCTGCCCGGCCACCAGCGCCTCGACCGCGCCCACCGGGCCGTACTGCGCCACGAGCTGGTAGACCTCGACCGTGCCCGGCTCGACCAGGCAGGCCAGCGCCACCGGGGCGTGACGAATCTCCTCGATGCTCATTCCACCCGTCCCATCCGCATACTCATTGCCTCCGTCACGTCCCCGCCGCCCGGGTGCGTACGCCCGTCGAGGTCGGCGATCGTCCACGCGATCCGCAGCACCCGGTCGTACCCGCGGGCCGACAGCGCGCCGGCGGTCAGGTGCCGTTCAAGCTCCACAGTGGACAGTCGGGACAGTCGCCAGGGCCGGCGTCGCAGCACCTGCCCCGGTACCTCCGCGTTGGTCTGCCAGCCGTGCTCGGCCCACCGGGCGGCCGCCGCCGCCCGGGCCTTGGCGACCCGTTCGGCCACCACGGCCGAGGACTCGACGCTCCCGGCGTCCTGGAGCAACTGCGCCGCGGTGACCGGCATCAGCCGTACCTGCAGATCGACCCGGTCCAGCAGCGGCCCGGACAGCCGTCCCAGGTATCTGCGGCGGACCTGCGCGCTGCACTCGCAGTACGCGTCGCCGCCGGGCTTCGCGCACGGGCACGGGTTGGCCGCCAGTACGAGCTGGATGCGCGCCGGATACCGGGCCGTGCCCTGCGCCCGGGCCAGGATGACCTCGCCGCTCTCCAGCGGCTGGCGCAGCGCCTCCAGGGCCCGTACGCCGAACTCGGGTGCCTCGTCGAGGAACAGCACCCCGAGGTGGGCCAACGAGATCGAGCCCGGGCGGGCCAGGCCGGAGCCGCCACCGACGAGCGCCGCGACGCTGGCGCTGTGGTGTGGCGCCTGGAACGGCGGGCGGCGGATCATCGGGGAGTCCGGCGGGAGCGCGCCGGCGACCGAATGTACCGCCGTCACCTCCAGCGCCGCCGCGTCCGACAACGGGGGCAGGAGCCCGGGCAGCCGCCGGGCGAGCATCGTCTTGCCGGCACCCGGCGGTCCGATCAGGGAGAGGTGATGGCCGCCGGCGGCGGCCAGTTCCAGACCGCGCCGGCCCAGTTCCTGTCCGACCACGTCGGCGAGGTCGGGTCCGTCCATTGTGGGCGGTACGGGCGCGGGCGGGATGGCCAGCAGCGGACCGGCGCCCCGGACGAAGTCGATGAGGCGCCGGAGGGAGTCGGTCGCCCGTACCGTCATCCCTGGTACCAGCGCGGCCTCCCGCGCGTTGGCCACCGGTACCACCGCCTTGGTGATCCCCGCCCGGGCCGCCGCCAGGACGCCCGGCAGCACCCCGCGGACCGGTCGTACCGTCCCGTCCAGGCCCAGTTCGCCGAGCAGCACCACGCCGCCGAGTGGAGCCAGTGGCAGTTCCCCCGCCCCGGCCAGTACGCCCACCGCGATCGCCAGGTCGAAGACCGAGCCGTGCTTGGGCAGCGCGGCGGGTAGCAGGTTCACCGTGATCCGCCGGTTGGGCCAGCTCTCCCCGGAGTTCACCAGCGCCGCGCGGACCCGGTCGCGGGCTTCGGACAGGGCGGTGTCGGGCAGCCCGGTGAGGGTCAGGCCGGGTAGTCCGGCGGCCAGGTCGGCCTCCACCTCGACCAGATGACCGGCCAGCCCGACCAGGCCGACGGCGAGCACCTTGGCGTACGACATCAGCGAAGGATGGTCGCGGACCGCGATCGACGCCAGGCCGCTAGCGCCGCGCTGTGGATAGCGAGGGTGGATGTGGAGAACCCGCGCCGGCCATTCGGTCAGTTGACCTGACTTCGGCAACGTCATTAGCATCGCGGAGCGATAAGGCAATCTGCCTGACAGTCCTCCGATGTGCGACGTGAGGTTCGTCGTGCCGTGTGACCCAGGCCGACCCGAGGGAGACCCGCGTGCGTAGGACCCATCGCAGACTCGTCCGGGCCGGCGCGGTACTCGCGGGCGGACTGCTCGTCGGCGCGCTGGTGTCGGTCGGGCTGGCGCAGGCCGCGGCCACCCGGTACGAGGCCGAGAAGGCGACCGTTTCGCAGGGCGTGGTGGCGACCAACCACCTGAACTACTCGGGTACCGGCTTCGTGGACTACAACAACGTCGCCGGCAGCTACGTCCAGTGGTCGGTGTCGGCGTCGGCGGCGGGTACGGCGACCCTGACCATCGGGTACGCCAACGGCGGCACCACCGACCGTCCGATGACCATCACCGTCAACGGTACGGTCGTCACGTCCAGCCTGTCGTTCCCGGCCACCGGCTCGTGGGACACGTGGAAGACCAAGGTGGTCAGCGCCGCGCTGAACGCCGGTACCAACACGGTGCGCGCCACCGCCAACACCGCGGCGGGCGGCCCGAACGTCGACTACCTCGACGTGTCCGTCACCGCCTCGGCGGACTACCAGGCGGAGAACGCGACCCTCTCGCAGGCCGTGGTCGCGACCAACCACGCCAACTTCCTCGGTACCGGCTTCGTCGACTACACCAACGTGGCCGGCGGGTACGTCGAGTTCACCGTCAACGCCGCGAGCGCCGGTACGGTGGGCCTCGCGTTCCGGTACGCCAACGGCGCCACGAGTACCCGGCCGATGACTGTCACCGTCAACGGGACGGCGGTCGCGATCGGTGCCCCGTTCGGCCCGACCGGCAGTTGGGACACCTGGAGCACGTTGACGGTGACCGGCAAGCTCAACGCCGGTACGAACAAGGTCCGGGCCACCGCCACCAGTGCCATGGGCGGCCCGAACCTCGATCAGTTGCACCTCGCGCCGGCCCCGACGGGTACCCCGGCGGTGTGGGAACTGCGCGCCCGGGTGAGCACCTGTAGCCAGATCTCCAACGGCCTCTACAAGACCGACGCCGACTCGCCGAGCGCGACGGTTCCGGTGTGTGGTGAGTCCGGCGCGGTGTCCTGGACGGCTGACCTGGACGTGGACTGCAACGGACGGATCCCGGCGGGCAGCCCGTGCGACCCAACGGCGATCGGCTTCCGGGCCGACACCTTCTGCCACGACTCGACCGGGCAGCCGCTGGACGCGGGCGGCCTGCCGTACGTCGTCGTCCCGAGCCCGAGCAGTGTCTGGGACTACCGCAACTTCCACGTCGCCTGCGGCAGCATCGTCGCGGTCATCCACAACGACCAGGTGGTGTACGCCGTGGTCGGGGACACCGGCCCGACCGCGCAGATCGGCGCGGCGTCCTACGCCACGGCGAAGGGCCTCGGGGTGGCCGACCCGAACGCCGGCGGGATCGACAGCGGCGTCACCTACCTCGTCTTCCAGGCCCCGAACCCGAACCGGATCGAGGACCACACCGGCGCGGTGAGCACCGGCCAGCAGTTGGCCCGCGACTTCGTCAACGCCAACTGACGGCCAGCGGAAGGCTCAGAACGCCCCCCGGAGGTGCTCGACGCTGGCCGGCCCGGCCCGCTGCGGTCGTACGCTCACCACGTCGAAGCGGACCTCCCGGGCACGTACCCCTGCCTGGGCCAACCAGAGCGCGGCGGCCCGGCGTAACCGGCCCACCTTGGCCGGGACCACCGCCTCGGCCGGAGTTCCGAAGCGCCCGCTGCGCCTGGTCTTCACCTCGGCGAAGACGATGACCTCGCCGTCGCGCAGGACCGCGTCCAGTTCCCCGGCGCCGCAGCGCCAGTTGCGGTCCAACAGCACCATGCCCTGCTCGGTGAGGTAGCGCACGGCGACCCGTTCGCCGTACCCGCCCACCGCGTCCTTGGCCCGCGTCATCCCGCCACGGTGCGGCCCGTCAGCCGGCCCGGCAACCGCCAGCCGGACAGGCTGTGGATGACGAGGGTGCCTGGGGACAGTCAGGCGGCCAGTTTGCCCAGCCGGGAAACCGCCTCGGTCAGCACCTCCGGCCGCTTGCAGAAGGCGAACCGGACCAGCCGCCGCCCGGCCTCGACGTCGTCGTAGAACACCTGCGTGGGTACCGCCACCACGCCGCACCGTTCGGGCAGCTCCCGGCAGAACGTCACCCCGTCGGTGCCGCCCAGCGGCGTGATGTCGGCGGTGACGAAGTAGGTCCCTTCCGGCGGGTACACCACGAATCCGGCCTCGGTCAGCCCGGCCACCAGCAGGTCGCGCTTGGCCCGCAGATCGTCGCGGAACCCGCTGAAGTACGACGCGGGCAGGGCCAGCGCGTGGGCCACCGCCGGCTGCAACGGCCCGGCATTGACGAACGTGAGGAACTGCTTGACCCGGAACACGGTCGAGACCAGCACCGCCGGGCCGCATGCCCAGCCGACCTTCCAGCCGGTACAGGAGAAGGTCTTGCCCGCCGACGAGATCTGGATCGTGCGTTCGCGCATCCCCGGGAAGCCGGCCAGCGGCCGGTGCTCGCCGGCGAAGACCAGGTGCTCGTACACCTCGTCGGTCACCGCGTAGACGTCGTGCTCCACGCACAGGCCCGCGACGGCGGCCAGCTCCGCCGGCGTGAAGACCTTGCCGGTGGGGTTGTGCGGGGAATTCAACAGCACCAGTCGGGTACGCGGACCGAACGCCCCCCGCAACTGTCCGGGGTCGAAGGTGTACCGCCCGTCCGGGCCCGGGCGCAGGGTGACCGGCCGGCGCACCGCGCCGGCCAGCGCGATCGAGGCGGCGTAGGAGTCGTAGTACGGCTCGAAGCAGACCACCTCGTCACCCGGCTCGCACAGCCCGAGGATCGCGGCGGCGATGGCCTCGGTGGCCCCGGCGGTCACCACGATCTCGGTGTCCGGGTCGTACTCAAGCTGCCAGTACGCCCGCTGGTGCGCCGCGATCGCGGCCCGCAGCGCCGGGATGCCCGGGCCCGACGGATACTGGTTGTGTCCACTGTGGAGCGCCTCGGCCGCCACGTCGAGCATCGACGCGGGTCCATCCGTATCGGGGAACCCCTGCCCGAGGTTGACCGCGCCGGTACGCACGGCGAGCGCCGACATCTCGGTGAAGATGGTGGTGCCGAACGGCCGCATCCGGGCCACGAGTGGATCCATGGGATCAGACTAGGTGGCTGTGATATCAGGGAGCGCCTGGACTTACAGTCGGCGCGCCGCCGCAAAGGGCGGCTGCGATATCAGGGAGCGCCTGGACTTACAGTCGGCGCGCCGCCGCAAAGGGCGGCTGGTGGGAGGCCGGGTCGCACCGGTAGCGTGCGTGGTCGTGGATGGTCTTCGCGGCGGTTATCCGGACGAGCGGGAGAGTCGCTGGTACCCCGGCGACAGTGGGTATGGGGATCGTTACGAGGACGAGCGGTACCGCTCCCGGTCTCCGTATCCGCTCTCCGACGGGTACCAGCGTCCTTCAAGACCATCCACGGACACGCACGCTACCGTTGCCATCCACCGGAAACCAGCCGGCCGATCGACCGTTCCGCCCTGCGCCGCCCCGCCGAACCGCCGGTACCGACCCCGAGCCCGACCGTCTACAAGACCCGCCGGGCCGGTGTCGCCGGCCTGATCGCCGTACCGGCCGTGCTCGCCGAACTGTTCGTCCTGCGGGTACTGCTGGCAGGGGAGTTCGGGCACACCGTCGTCCCCGGCGCGGTGCTCGGCGGGCTGTTCGCGATGACCGGTATCCCGCTGGTCGCGCTCGGGCTCTACGCGCTGATCACCGGACCGGCCGTCACCGCCGGTCCCGAAGCGGTCCGCGCCTGGCTGCGGACCCCGCTCGCGTACCTGCCGGTCGGGCTCCTGCTCCTCGTCGCGGCGGGCCTCGCAACGAGCTGAAAGGCCCCATACCGTCCACCCCGGCACCGCCGGGCGGGTAGCCTGCGGCAGCGCGTACACTCGGATCTCGGCGACCACCTCGCGTGGTCGACCTCGCGCGCCCTCCCACCCCTCGCGGTGAGGCGGCGGTCGCCACCGGACAACCAGGGAAACGAGGAACGCGACCATGCCCGTGGTCTACATGCGGCAGCTGCTGGAGAGCGGTGTCCACTTCGGACACCAGACCCGGCGGTGGAACCCGAAGATGAAGCGGTTCATCTTCACCGAGCGCAACGGCATCTACATCATCGACCTGCGCCAGACGCTCGACTACATCGAGAAGGCGTACGACTACATCAAGAACACCGTCGCCGAGGGCGGCTCGATCCTTTTCGTCGGCACCAAGAAGCAGGCCCAGGAGGCGATCGCCGAGCAGGCCTCGCGGGTGGGTATGCCCTACGTCAACCACCGCTGGCTGGGCGGGATGCTGACCAACTTCCAGACCGTGTACAAGCGGCTGCAGCGGATGAAGGAGCTCGAGTCGATCGAGCTGACCGGCGTGGCCCAGGGGTACACCAAGAAGGAGACCCTGCAGCTGTCCCGGGAGAAGGACAAGCTCAGCCGTACCCTCGGCGGGCTGCGGGACATGCAGAAGACCCCGGCCGCGATCTGGGTGGTCGACACCAAGAAGGAGCACATCGCCGTCGACGAGGCCCGCAAGCTGGGCATCCCGGTGATCGCGATCCTGGACACCAACTGCGACCCGGACGAGGTCGACTTCCCGATCCCGGGCAACGACGACGCGATCCGCTCGGCCGCGCTGCTGACCCGGGTGGTCGCCGACGCGGTGGCCGACGGCCTGATCGCGCGGTCCGGCCGGGGTTCGGGCCGGACCGCCGACACGAAGCCGGAGCCCGGTGTCGTCGCGGCCGACGAGCCGCTGGCCGAGTGGGAGCGCGAGCTGCTGGAGGGCCCCAAGGCCGAGCCCAGCACCGCCGACGCCTGAGAAGATCCGTCCCTTGCGCGGGCGGTACCCGCCGCCCGCGCGCCAACCGCAGCTAGAGAGAGAAGCATGTCGAACTTCACTGCCGCGGACGTCAAGAAGCTCCGCGAACTGACCGGCGCCGGGATGATGGACTGTAAGAAGGCGCTGGAGGAATCGAGTGGCGACTTCGACAAGGCCGTCGAGATCCTGCGCATCAAGGGGGCCAAGGACGTCGGCAAGCGGGCCGGGCGTACCACGGCCAACGGCCTGATCGCGCACTCCGGTCGGGCTCTGCTGGAGCTCAACTGCGAGACCGACTTCGTGGCCAAGAACGCCGAGTTCGTCGGGCTGGCCCAGACCCTGGTCGACCACATCGCCGGTACCGCGCCGGCCGACCTCAACGCGCTGCTGAACTCCGAGCTGTCCGCCGGGCGTACCGTCGGGCAGGTCGTGGAGGAGTTCTCCGCGAAGATCGGCGAGAAGATCGTGATCAACCGGTTCGCGGTCCTCGACGGCGGGGCGCCGGTCGCGGTGTACCTGCACCGCAAGAGCGCTGACCTGCCGCCGGCGGTCGGCGTCCTGGTGGAGTACGCGGGCAAGTCGGACGAGGCCGGCGACGCGGACGCCCGGGGCGTGGCCATGCAGGTGGCCGCGATGCGGCCGAAGTACCTGCGCCGCGACGAGGTACCCGAGGACGTGATCGCCACCGAGCGGCGGATCGCCGAGGAGACCGCCCGCGAGGAGGGCAAGCCCGAGGCCGCCCTGCCAAAGATCATCGAGGGTCGGGTCGGCGCCTTCTTCAAGGACTTCGTCCTGGTCGAACAGGCTTCGGTACAGGACCAGAAGAAGACCGTCGCGCAGATCCTCAAGGAAGCCGGGATCTCGGTGAGCCGGTTCGTCCGGTTCGAAGTGGGGCAGGCGTAGGCCAACCGCGTACGGGGAGGTGGCGGAAAGGTCCGCGCCTCCCCGCTCGCGTATCCGGGCCACCGGACCCCCACCAACGAACGGGAACGTGACAGATTGGTACCGACGGATTCGGGAGGCGGCATGGTCGGGTCGGTAGCCGATGGTATGGGCGGCGGACGCGCCCGGCGGGTGGTCCTCAAGCTGTCCGGTGAGGTGTTCGGCGGCGGCGCGATCGGCGTGGACCCCGATGTCGTACAGGAGCTGGCCCGGCAGATCGCCCACGTGGTACGGCTGGGTATCCAGGTGGCCGTGGTGGTCGGCGGCGGCAACTTCTTTCGCGGCGCCGAGCTGGAGAAGCGCGGGATGGACCGGTCCCGCGCGGACTACATGGGCATGATCGCCACCGTGATGAACTGCCTCGCCCTCCAGGACTTCCTGGAGCGGGCCGGGATCGACACCCGGGTACAGACGGCGATCACCATGGCGCAGGTCGCCGAGCCGTACATCCCGCGACGGGCGATCCGCCACCTGGAGAAGGGCCGGGTCGTGATCTTCGGAGCCGGCGCCGGGATGCCGTACTTCTCCACCGACACCGTCGCCGCGCAGCGCGCCCTGGAGATCCACGCCGACGCCGTACTGATGAGCAAGAACGGGGTGGACGGGCTGTACACGGCCGATCCCCGGACCGATCCGGACGCGGTGAAGCTGGACCAGTTCACCTTCGAGGAGGCGCTGCGCGAAGGGCTGCGGGTGGTCGACGCGGCCGCGTTGAGCCTGTGCCGGGACAACAAGCTGCCCATGCTGGTCTTCGGTGCCGAGGGTGAGGACACGATCATCCGCGCGGTGAGCGGTGAGAAGATCGGCACGCTGATCACCGCCGAATAGCCAGTCCCGACGACGCCGGAAGGAGGCGACGGAGCACGTGATCGACGAGACGCTCTTCGAGGCCGAGGAGAAGATGGAGCGGGCGGTCGAGTTCGCCAAGGAGGAGTTCGCGACGATCCGTACCGGCCGCGCCACTCCCGCCATGTTCTCCAAGATCCTGATCGACTACTACGGTACGCCGACGCCGCTGCCGCAGATGGCCTCGATCGGGGTACCCGAGCCGCGGATGGCGATCATTAAGCCGTACGACAACTCCCAGCTGCACGCGATGGAGAAGGCGATCCGCGACTCCGATCTCGGCGTGAACCCGAACAACGAGGGTACCCAGATCCGGATCGTCCTGCCCCAGATGACCGGGGAGCGGCGACGCGAGATGATCAAGGTGGCCCGGCACAAGGGCGAGGAGGCCAAGGTCGCCGTACGCAACGTCCGCCGCAAGGCCAAGGAGGAGCTCGACCGCATCGTCAAGGACGGCGAGGCCGGGGAGGACGAGGTACGCCGGGCCGAGAAGGAGCTCGACGACCTGACCCACCGGCACGTGTCGCACATCGACGAGCTGGTCAAACACAAGGAAGCCGAGCTGCTCGAGGTCTGATGTCCCACCTCGAGCCCCCTGAGTACGAGCTGCGCCGGACCCGGTACGAGTCCCGGCACGACCGGCCGGCCGTACCCGACGGGTACCCCCCGGCCTTCCGGCCCGGCCACGACGACCTGGAACTCGACCTGGGAGGCCACCGCGCGCGGCGCGCCGCCCCGGAGCCGGAGCCGGCGGCGACCGGCCGGGCCGGGCGCAACCTTCCGGCGGCGATCGGGGTGGGCTCGACCATGGGCGTGGTCGTGGTGGCCTCGCTGCTGATCTGGCGGCCGGCGTTCCTGTTCGTGGTCGCGCTCGGGGCGGGCATCGGGGTCTGGGAGATGGTCCGGGCGGTGGGCCGCGACGACGGGGCGCGGCCGCCGCTGGTACCGCTGCTCGGCGGGGCCGCGGCGATGATCGCGCTGGCCTGGTACGCGGGTGCCGAGGGGGTCACCCTCGGACTGGTCCTGACCGTGCTCGCGACGATGGTCTGGCGGCTGGCCGACGGCCCGTACCGCTACCAGCGGGACATGCTGGCCGCCATCCTGATCGCGGTGTACGTCCCGTTCCTGGGCGCCTTCGCCGTGCTGCTGGACCGGCCCGACGACGGTGCGCTCCGGGTGATCGTGACGCTGGCCGCCGTGGTGCTCTCGGACACCGGCGGGTACGTCGCGGGGGTGTTCTTCGGCCGGCATCCGATGGCGCCCACGGTCAGCCCGAAGAAATCCTGGGAGGGTACCGCCGGTTCGCTGCTGATCGCGGCGACCGGAAGCGCCCTGCTGTTCCTGTTCGGGTTCCACGTGCCCTGGTGGCACGGGGCGGTCTTCGGCCTCGGGGTGTCGGCCGCGTCGGTACTCGGTGACCTCGGCGAGTCGCTGCTCAAGCGCGATCTCAAGATCAAGGACATGAGCAACCTGCTACCCGGGCACGGCGGGGTGATGGACCGGCTGGACTCGGTACTGTTCGCCGTACCGACCGCCTTCGTCCTGTTCTCGGTCCTGGCGCCAGCGGCCGGGTGAGCTGCGTGACGCGGGTACGGACAACCGCGCTGGCATGGGACACTGGAACCACATGACCGCACTTCCCCTGATCCAGGCCGCGCCGGCACAGTACCGGCGCCGCTCCGCGCTGCCGCCACGGCACCTGGCCGACCTCGACCTCGCCGGGCGCCGGGCCGCGGTGGCCGCGCTGGGGGAGCAGCCGTACCGGGCCGGCCAGCTCTCCACCCACTACTTCGACCGGCTGGTCCGGGATCCGGCCGCGATGACCGACATCCCGGCCACGCTCTGGCGGCTGCACGACGGCGCGCTGGTGGAGAGCGTCCTGATGGGGTACCCGGACCGGGTCACGGTGTGCGTGTCCAGCCAGGCCGGCTGCGGCATGGCCTGCCCGTTCTGCGCGACCGGCCAGGCCGGCCTGACCCGTAATCTGTCCACCGCTGAGATCATCGACCAGGTGGTCTGGTTCGCGGGGGCGGCGGCCCGGGATGAGCTGCCCGGCTGCCCACCCCGGCTGTCCCGGGTGGTGTTCATGGGGATGGGCGAGCCGCTGGCCAACTACGCCCGGGTGATCGAGGCGGTACGCCGGCTGACCGACCCGGCCCCGGAAGGTCTCGGGCTGTCACAGCGGCACATCACGGTGTCCACGGTCGGGCTGCTGCCGGCGATGCGCCGGCTCACCGAGGAGCGACTCTCGGTGACCCTGGCGCTGT
>VAXX01000037.1 GCA_005885115.1 Actinomycetota bacterium
TCGGCCTGTTCGGCGAAGAGCCGCGCGGCCCGGCCCAGCGTGGCATCGGCGCCGGCGAAGTCGCCGCGGGTCGTGGTGACCCACGCGAGGTTCTGCAACGACCACGCCTGGCTGCGCCGGTCGCCGGTGGCCACGGCCAACTGGTACGCACCGGTGAGCCGGGCGTCGGCCTGGGCCAGCCGGCCGCCCAGGTAGTCGGCCATGCCGAGCCGGCGCAGCGCCTCACCCTGTACCCCGGCGATGCCGGCCGACTCGGCCGCCACGAGCGCTTCCAGCCAGGTGTCGTAGGAACGCTCGACGTCGCCCACGAGCCGGTACGCCCGGCCGGCGACGAGCAGCGCACCGGCCCGGCTGGCGGCGTCGTCCGTCGCGTTCGCGATGATCTTCTCTGCCTGCCCCAGCGCCTCGGCCGGGCGCCCCAGCTGCACCAGTGCCCGCGCGTGTACCAGCTGGTCCGCCAGCGGCAACGCATCCCCGGCCAGGGCAGCGGCCCGCTCCGCCTGCTGTACCGCCTGCCCGCGGCTCGGCCTCGGGACGCAGCCCGACCGCGTCGGCCAGTACCGCGGCCCGCTCGACGTGTTCGGCCACGAACGCGTCCGCGGCTTCGGGTGACGGCGCGAACTCCGGTCCGGCGGCCGCCCACCGGGCCAGCCGCGCATGCCGCTCGGCCAGGTCGGCCTTGCCGATGCCGGCGTACGCGGCCTCGCGCAGCAGCGGCGTGGCGAAGGCGTACCCGCCCCGGATGCGGTGCAGCATCCGCCGCTGCAGCAACTCCTCGACGGCCCGGTCGAGGTCGAGCGCGGCGACCGCGGTCGGCCGCCCGTCCCGCTCGCGCAGGGCGACGAGCGCATCCGCCGGTACCGTGTCGCCGACCACGGCGGCGGCCCGCAGCACGGAGCGCGCCTCGGCGGGTAGCGCGTCGATGCGCGCGGCCAGCACCGCGGCGAGGTCGCGGGACAGCAGCCGGCCGCCCAGCGACCCGGGTGCCAGCCGCCACGCGCCGTCCGCCCCGGCCACCAGCGCCCCCCGCTCCATCAGCAGTGTCACCAGTTCGGCCAGGTAGAACGGGTTGCCCTGCGCGGTGGCCAGCAGCCGGTCCTCGTCGGGCTGGGGCAGCCGGCCGCCGGTCAGGTAGGAGCCGAGCAGGCGCGCGGCGTCCGCGCCGCGCAGCGCCGGCAACGCGGTGACCTCCGCGTCGGCGATCCGGGTCAACACCCCGGCGGTACGCACGAGCTCCGGCCGCCCGTACAGCAGCACCAGGATCGGGCCGGACAGCCGGGACAGCATGGCACCGAGCGCGTCGACGCTCTCCGGGTTCGCGTCGTGCAGGTCGTCGACCATGACCACGACCGGCGTCTCGGTCGCGAGCCCGGTCAACAGGTCGGCGACCGCGGTCGGGATCGCCTCCAGGTCCAGTCGCTCCGGCTCCCCACCGGCCAGGGCCGGGCCGGCGGGTTCCCCGTACCCGAGCAGGGTCATCAGCATCTCGATGTTGACCGGCGCCAGGTCGGGTGCCCCCCGGGCCAACCGGGCGGCCAGCCGGCGCAGCCGCTCCTCCACGAACGCGTGCTCGGACAGCGAGGCGCGCCCGATCACGTGCGAGGGCCGGGCGACCGACAGGTCGTCGGGCAGGCCGATCGCGATGCGTACCAGGTCGGCCAACGGGGCCAACCGGCGCAGCTCACCGAAGGCCGCGCAGCGTACCCCGAACACCCGCGGCTGCCGCGGCCCGATGCCGCTGCCCCCGACGAACCGCTCCACCTCGGCGGCCAGCCGGCTCTTACCCAGCCCGGCTTCCCCGGTGACGATCAGTACCCGCGGCTCGGCCCGGTCGACCACCTCGGCGAGCCGGCTCGCCACCCGGGCGAGTTCCGTCTCCCGCCCGACGAAGGGTGCCTCGTCCCCCAGGCCCGACCGGGTGCCGGGCGCGTCCAGCAGCCCGAGCAGTTCGTACGCCTCGACCGGCTCCCGCTTGCCCTTCAGCCGCAACGGGCGCAGGTGCCGCCACGAGGCCAGGTGCCGGGTGGGGAGGGAGGTACGTTCCCCGGCGTACACGGTCCCGATCGCGGCAGCGTCGGCCAGGCGCGCGGCGGTGTTCACCGTGTCGCCGATGACCGTGTACTCCAGCGCCGCCTGTACCCCCGCGACCACCTGGCCGGTGTTCAGCCCGACCCGCAGGCCCAGCGGCGCACCGCCACCCCGCTCGTCGTCGAGTACCCGCCGGACCGCCCGCTGCATCGACAGCGCCGCGCGCACCGCGCGTTCGGCGTCGTCCTCGTGCGCGACCGGCGCCCCGAAGACCGCCATGATGCCGTCGCCGGTCAGCTTGTCGACATGCCCGCCGAAGGTCTTCACCGCGCCGGCGAGCGCCGCCATCACCCGGTCGGTGACCGCGCCGACCCGCTCCGGGTCGAGGTCCTCGGCCCAGGCGGTGAAGTCGGACAGGTCGCCGAACAACACGGTCACGATCCGCCGTTCGGTGGCCGGCAGGGTGGCGGCGGCCGGCAGGGCCGCGCCGCAGTGGTGGCAGAACCGGGCACCCGGTACCGCCACCGTCCTGCATACCGGACAGGTCACGGTGTGTCCCAACGCACATTTTGCGGGAGAGATTCCAGGTAGGCCAACTGGGCGCGTACCGAGGCCTCCGCCGCGGGCCACAGCGCCCGGTCGACCTCGGCGTAGACCCGTTCGACCACCCCGCGGGCGGTGGTCGCGCCGTCGGCGACGGCCTGGCGGACCTGTTCGAGCCGGGCTTCGCGGTGGTCCAGGTAGGCGCGCGCGGCAGCGCCGCAGTCGGCCAGGGCCGGACCATGACCCGGGAGTACGGGGATCCCGCCGAACCCCTCCAGGCGCTTGAGGCTGACCAGGTAGTCCCCGAGGTGCCCGTCAGGGTACGCGACCACGGTGGTACCCCGGCCGAGGATCGTGTCCCCGCTCAGCACCACCCGACCACCGTCCACCTCGGCCCGGAAGGACACCGAGTCGGCGGTATGCCCCGGTGTGGCGAGGAGCTGGAGATCCAGCCCGTCCAGTACCCGCCGCTCCTCGACGCGGTCCCAGACCTCGACGCCGCCGAGTAGTTCGACCAGCCCCGGTAGCCCGTCCACGTGGTCGGGGTGGCCGTGGGTGACCAGGATCAGGCTCGGCCGGTGCTCCGCGAGCCGGGCCAGGTGCTCCTCGTCGGCGGGTCCGGGATCGACCAGCACGGTACGCCCGCCCGGCGCGGTCAGGATCCACGAGTTGGTCCCGTCGAGGGTCATCGGACCCGGGTTGTCGGCACGTACCAGGGTGACCCACCCCGGCAGCGCGACCAGGGGCGGGATCACCGGCGTGGTCACATGGCCGACCATGGCTGAGATCGTACGGACTCAGCCGAGCTCGAAGATGACTTCGACCTCGACCGGTGCGCCCAACGGCAGCTCAGCCACGCCGACGGCACTGCGGGCGTGCTTGCCGGCCTCCCCGAACACCGCCCCGAGCAGCTCGGACGCGCCGTTGATCACACCCGGGATGGCGGTGAACCCGTCCGCCGCCGCGACGAACCCGGTGACCTTGACCACCTTGGCCACCGCCTCCAGGCCGACCAGCGCGTCGACCGCGGCCAGCGCGTTCAGCGCACAGATGGCGGCCAGCTCGTTGGCCCGTTCCGCCGGCACCTCGGCGCCGACCTTCCCGGTCGCCATCAACGTACCGTCGGCCAGGGGCAACTGTCCGGAAATGTACACCTGACGGCCGGACTGTACGGCCGGCACGTACGCCGCCAGCGGTGCGGCCACGGGCGGCAGCTCCAGCCCCAGCTCGGCCAGCCTGGCCCGGGCGGCGCCGCTCATCCGAGCGCCTTGGGGCGCTTGAGGTACGCGACCAGTTGCTCCGGGTTCGGGCCGGGGATCACCGCGACAAGCTCCCAGCCGTCTTCGCCACAGTTGTCCAGGATCTGCTTGGTCGCGTGGACCAGGAGCGGAACGGTCGCGTACTCCCATTTGACAGGCTGAGTTGGGTGCATGCCGGCACCCTAGCGTGCCCCACCGACAGCCGGGTTACGGACTACCCTGGCCTGGGGCGGGCACGTACGCTGTCCCCTCCTGGTACCGGCTGACAGGTGAACGATGACCCAACCCCCTCCGTACGGCGACTCCGGCAACCCCTGGCAGACGCCGCCGAACAGCCCGCCGCCGCAGCCGGCACCGCCCCAGTCGGCACCGCCCCAGTCGGCGCCGCCCGCCACCGTCCCGCCGCCTGAGTACGCGCGGCCTGACTGGACGCCGCCGGGCTGGAGCACCCCCGCGAGCGCTCCGCCCGGGTACCCGCCGCCGGTCTTCGGGCCGCCCACCGCGCCCGGCGGGTTTCCGCCGTACTTCCCGCCGCCGAAGAAGCGGCGCTGGTTGCTGGTCACCTCGATCGTCGTGGTGCTGGTCGTGCTGTTGGGTGGCGGTGGCGTCACGGCGGCGTACTTCCTGACCCGTAACCAGGACGGGATCGGGCAGAACACGCCGCAGGCCGCGGTCGAGAACTTCCTGCAGGCGGTGTACGTCGACCAGAACCCCACGAAGGCCGCGCCGCTGGTGTGTAAGGCGGCCCGGGACCCGAAGAAGCTCGCCGCCAAGATCAACGAGATCAAGCGGCAGGACGACCAGTACGACAGCCCCCGGTACACCTGGGACTCGCCCACGACCCTGCACGGGACCACCAAGCAGGCCACCCTCTCCGCCAGGATCACCCTGACCACCGGCGACGTGCAGAGCTCCAGCCAGACGCTGACCTTCACCGTCATCAGGAGCAGCGGCTGGTTCGTCTGCGACGTCGGCACGACATGAGCCGGCCCGGCGAGGGCTGGCCGGCCCGGCTGCACGTGGTGACCGGCAAGGGGGGCACCGGCAAGACGACCGTCGCCGCCGCGCTGGCCCTGGGCCTGGCCGCCGGGGGCCGGCGCACCCTGGTCGTCGAGGTGGAGGGCCGGCAGGGTCTGGCCCCGCTGTTCGGCGTCGGCCCGCTGCCGTACGAGGAGCGCCGGGTGGCCGCGGTACCGGGCGGCGGGGAGGTACGGGCGCTGGCCGTCGACCCCGAGGAGGCCCTGCTGGAGTACCTCGACCTGTTCTACAAGCTGGGCATGGCCGGCCGGGCCCTGCGGAAGTTCGGCGCCATCGACTTCGCCACGACCATCGCGCCCGGGCTGCGCGACGTGCTGCTGACCGGCAAGGTCAAGGAGTCCACCACCCGTACCGAGGCCGGCCGCCGGGTGTACGACGCGGTGGTCCTCGACGCGCCGCCCACCGGCCGGATCGGCCGCTTCCTCAACGTCACCGCGGAGACCGCCCGGCTGGCCAGGCTGGGCCCGATCAAGACGCAGAGCGAGGGGGTGGCCGCGTTCCTGCGCTCCCCGATGACCGCGGTACACGTCGTGACGCTGCTGGAGGAGATGCCGGTACAGGAGACGGCCGACGCGTTCGCCGAGCTGACCGCGCTGGGCATCACGACCGGGAAGCTGATCGTCAACGCGGTACAGCCGCCGCTGCTCACCTCGGGCAGGCTCACCCAGGCCGAACTGCGGCGCGGGCTGGCCGCCGCCGGGTTGGCCACCGACCGGGAGACGGTGGCGGGGCTGCATACCGAGGCCAGGGCGTACCTGACCCGGCGCGCGGTCGAGGATGGGCTGCGCGCGGACCTGCTGGCGCTCGACCGGCCACTGGTCGAGCTGCCGTACCTGCCCGGGGGCGTTACCCTCGGATGGTGCCGTCCCACCCGCCCCCCACGCTGGACGTCGACGCGATCCTGGCCGACCCCGGCGTACGCATCGTGGTGTGCTGCGGCTCCGGCGGCGTGGGCAAGACGACCGCCGCGGCCGCGCTCGGGCTCCGGGCGGCCGAGAAGCACGGCCGGCGTACCGTCGTCCTGACCATCGACCCGGCCCGGCGCCTGGCCCAGTCCCTGGGCCTGTCCGCGCTGGACAACACTCCGCGCCAGGTGAAGGACACCACCGCGACCAACGGCGGGGACCTGCACGCCATGATGCTGGACATGAAGCGCACCTTCGACGAGGTGGTGCTCACCCACACCGATCCCCGCCGCGCCGAGGAGATCTTCGCCAACCCGTTCTACCAGGCCATGAGCTCGACGTTCTCGGGGACGCAGGAGTACATGGCGATGGAGAAGCTGGGGCAGCTCCGGGCCCGGGACGAGTGGGACCTGATCGTCGTGGATACCCCGCCGTCCCGCTCGGCCCTGGATTTCCTGGACGCGCCGGCCCGGCTGGGCCGGTTCCTGGACGGGCGGATGCTGCGGCTGTTCCTGGCCCCGGCCCGGGCCGGTGGCAAGAGCGTCTTCAGCATGGTCACCGCGTCCTTCGGGATGTTCTCCCGGGTGCTGGCCAAGGTCATCGGTGGCCAGTTGCTCAGCGACCTGTCCGGCTTCGTGGCCGCGCTGGACTCGATGTTCGGCGGGTTCCGGGAGCGGGCCGAGCAGACGTACCGGATCCTCCAGGCGCCGGAGACGGCGTTCCTCGTGGTGGCGGTACCGGAGCCGGACGCGATCCGGGAGGCCGGCTACTTCGCCGGACGGCTGGCGCGGGAGCGGATGCCGCTGCACGGGCTGATCCTCAACCGGGTCCACGCGGTCGCGGCGCCGGGGCTGTCGGCCCAGGAGAGCCTGGCCGCCGCCGAGGTGCTGGCCGCGGCGGGGGACCGGACCACGGCGGACGCGCTGCGGGTGCACGCCGCGCTGATGCGGCAGGTGGCGCGGGAGACGGCCGTCGCGGCCGAGTTCACGCGGGAACATCCAGGGGTACCGGTGGCTCCGGTACCAGCGCAGCCCGCCGACGTCCATGACCTCGACGGGCTGCGCGAAATCGGTACCGGACTAGCCTCCTGAACCGCCGCTACCCGGCGGCACCGACCGACACCAGCTCCGCCTCGCGGTCCTTCACCAGGGCCGCCTCGAACATCCGCTTCCAGCTCGGTACCTGCGGGTGCCGGCGCAGCAGCGCCCGACGCTCCCGCTCGGTCATGCCGCCCCAGACCCCGAACTCGATGCGGTTGTCCAGCGCATCGGCCAGGCACTCGTACCGGACCGGGCAGCTGCGGCAGATCCGCTTCGCGACGTTCTGCTCAGCGCCCTGGACGAAAAGGGCATCCGGGTCGCCATTACGACAAGCCGCCATGCTGGGCCAGTCAGCAATCATCCCCATCTGTGTACGTCCCCCCTTGTGGTGCTCCCCCCGGGCTGTCAGGTCGTCGTTGCCGGTACCCCCGCTTCGTCCCTCGTGACCGGTACCCCCACCAACCCACGATGAACTCCTTGGCGGGCGCTGACAACGTCCCGTCCCGACAGCCTGGCCTTCGTCGCCGAAGACCGAATAATCATGTTGTCGAGTCATCATGCTCCGTAGTCGCGCGATTACGCAATGTGGCGGAGAAAATTCTCTAAACTGGTCATAGGGGTTTAACCGAACGGACGGCCTTCGCCACCGCTGATCGGGGGAACAAACCAGACAGAAAACCCTCCGCCTGCGCGTACTGCCCAACGAGGACCATCGACTGCAGACGCGGCCGCTGATCCGGTCGCGTACCCTGTGGCCGTGGATTGGATGCGCAGGCACGACCGCAGCCTGCTCTCGAACGCCTTCTCCCTGCTGATCTGTGGCCTGCTCGCGGGGGTGGTGGTCGCCGCCGCGGCGTTCCCGGTCGTGGCGATGTCGGGCCTGGTGGCGAAGGCGGGAGCGGACAGTTTCGACAAGCTGCCGTCGGCGCTGACCGTGCAACAGTCCCCGCAGATCACCTACGTCTACGCCTCCGACGGCAAGACCCAGCTCTCGACCTTCTACGACGAGAACCGCCGCGACGTCCGGCTCGGCGACGTCGCCAAGGTCATGCAGCAGGCGATGGTGGCCGCCGAGGACACCCGGTTCTACCAGCACGGCGGGGTCGACCTCCGGGGTGTCGCGCGGGCGTTCGTGGCCAACCAGTCGGCCGGCGGGACGTCCCAGGGCGCGTCCACCCTGACCATGCAGTACGTGCGGGAGGCCATCTCGTACTCGGCGACCTCGCCGCAGGACGTCGTGGACGCCACCTCCGACACGCCCGGGCGGAAGATCCGCGAAATGCGGTACGCCCTGGCCCTGGAGAAGCAGCTCACCAAACAGCAGATCCTGGAGCGGTACCTCAACATCGCCCCGTTCGGGCACAGCGCCTTCGGCATCTACGCCGCCGCGCAGGTGTACTTCGGCAAGACTCCGGCGAACCTGACCCTGTCGGAGGCCACGCTGCTGGCCGGCCTGGTGAAGGCGCCGAGCGCGTTCGACCCGCTCACCCCGGCCGGGCTCAAGCTGTCGGTCGACCGGCGCGACAACTACGTGCTGGAGAATATGGTCAAGCTGGGCTACATCACCGAGGCGCAGCGGACCGAGGCGACGAAGGCGCCGCTGAGCTTCCCCGGCCACCCGACGCCCAACGGGTGTACGTCGGTGGTCAACAACAGCTGGGGCTTCTTCTGCGACTACCTGTACCGGTGGTGGCTCGATGAAGAACATCCTGTCGCAGCGGAAGATCGGCAGCCCGGATGCCCTGATGCTGACCGGGATCGAGCCCGGCACCGGGCACATCCAGTTGATGGCGGTCAACCGGACCTACAGCAACGACCAGAGCGGCAACGGGGCGAACACCGACGCCAACAAACGCAAGGCCGGGATCCCGGGCAACTATCCGAAGACCACCCTGCCGCTGCTCAGCGAGGGCGGGTACCAGTTCGGCTCGACGTTCAAGATGTTCACCATGTTGGCGGCGCTGTCCAAGGGGATACCGCTGTCCACGACGATCAATACCACCAATCCGTACGTGTCGAAGTACATCATCGACAAGGGCAGCCCGGCCGCCTGTCCGGGCACCAACAAGTACTGCCCGGTCAACGCCTCCAAGTCCGAGGCGGGCGTGTTCAACATGTGGGCGGCGTTCGGCGCCTCGGTGAACACGTACTTCGTACCGCTGGAGGAGCAGGCCGGCGCGCAGAACGCGGTCAACATGGCGAAGAACCTCGGGATCACCTTCAACGGCGACCCCAACGACTCCAACTCCGACGCCTACCGGGCCCGGTACGGCGACGAGTGGGGCTCCTTCACCCTCGGCGTATCGGCGACGACGCCGCTGCAGATGGCCAACGCGTACGCCACTGTGGCGGCGGACGGGACGTACTGCGAGCCGCTGCCGGTACTGCAGATCAAGGACTTCAACGGTACGTCCCTGGACGCCGCGAACCCGCGCTGCCGCTCGGCGATGGACGCGGACGTGGCCCACGCCGCCACCGACGCGGCCCGTTGCCCGGTCGGCGACCAGCCGTTCTTCCCCGAGTGCCACGGCGCCACGGCCAGCCAGACCAAGGGGATCGTCGGCAAGTACCCGGTCGCGGGCAAGACCGGTACGACCGACCACGACCGGACCGCGGCCCTGATCGCGATGACCAAGCAGTCGGCCGTCGCCGGGATCATCGCTGATCCGGACAATCCGCTGGACACGCACTACAGCCACACCGAGGTCAACTACGCCGTCCAGCACACCCTGCACGACGTGATGGTGGGCAAACCAGCGGTCAACTTCGTCAAACCGTCAGACAAGATCGCGTACGGGACCCGGGTCGGCGTACCCACGGTGAAGTGCGCGTCGGTCGACGACGCGACCAACGCGCTCAAGGGCGCCGGCTTCGGCACGACCGTCGACCCCACGCCCGTACCGTCGGATTGTCCCCAGGGAGCGGTGGCGAAGACGAGCCCGTCCGGTACAGCCTCCAAGGGGTCGATCATCACGATCTTCGTCAGTGACGGCACCGGCGGCGGCGGTCCCAGCGGTGGGCCCGGTGGTGGCGGCGGTCCTGGTGGTGGCGGAGGCGGCGGCGGTGGGGGCGGCGGGATCGTGCCCCCCGGCCCCAAGCCAACCTTCTGCCTGCCCCTGTGCCGAAGAAACTGACGCGGTACGCCCGCGGACAGCTCAGCCGGCGAGCTGCCGGCGTACCTCCGCGGCCACCCGGCCGCCCTCGGCCCGTCCGGCGACCGCGGCCTGCGCGGCCTTCATCGCCGGACCCATCGCGCCCTTGCCGGTCAGGTCGAGCCCGGCCAACGCCGCCGTGACGACCGAGGACAGCTCGTCGTCGGAGAGCTGAGTCGGCAGGTACCCGACCAGTACCTCCTCCTCGGCCCGCTCCCGCTGCGCCTGCTCGGCGCGGCCGGCGTCACCGAACGCGGTGGCCGCCTCGCGGCGCTTCTTCGCCTCGGCCGTCAGCACCGCGCGAACCTCGTCCTCGGACAGCTCCCGGGCCTGCTTGCCACTGACCTCGGCGGTGCGTACGGCGGCCAGCGCCATCCGCAGCGTCGAGGTGACCAGCTCGTCGCGGGTCTTCATCGCGGTGCGCAGATCGGTCTCC
>VAXX01000038.1 GCA_005885115.1 Actinomycetota bacterium
TAGATGACCAGACCCCAGTCGCGGGCGCCGAAGACGTCAAGGTGCGGGAAGACGCCACCGCGGCGGGTGGTGAGCACCTGGTACGTGGCGATGGTGACCGGCCGGATCTCTTTGCGTTCGCCGGAGTACTCGCCGATCTCCGCCTCGGTCAGCGTGGTACGCGCGAGCAGTTCCCGCTTCCACTGCCGTCCGGCGACGGTGTTGGTGACCAGGATCAGCGTCGTCGCGGACGCCTCGGCCATCGCCGCCGCACCGACGAGCGTCTTGCCCGCGCCACACGGGAGTACCACCACTCCCGAGCCACCGGCCCAGAAGTGCTGGACCGCCTCCCGCTGGTACGAGCGCAGGTGCCAGCCGTCCTCGCGCAGCGCGATCGCGTGGGCCTCCCCGTCCACGTACCCGGCCAGGTCCTCCGCCGGCCAGCCGAGCTTGAGCAGCGCCTGCTTGAGCCGCCCCCGCTCGGACGGGTGTACCGCGATGGTGTCCGGGTCGACCGGCGCGCCCAGCATCCCGGCGAGCTTCTTCGACTTGGCCACCTCGACGAGTACCGCCCGGTCGAGCCCGCGCAGCACCAGCCCGTGTGCCGGGTCGTTGGCCAGTTGCAGCCGCCCGTACCGGTCCATCGTCTCGGCGACGTCGACCAGCAGCGCGTGCGGCACCGGGTACCGGGAGAACCGCAGCAGCGCGTCGACCACCGACTCGGCGTCGTGCCCGGCGGCCCGGGCGTTCCACAGGCCCAGCGGGGTCAGCCGGTACGTGTGCACGTGCTCGGGCGAGCGCTCCAGTTCGGCGAACGGGGCGATGGCCATCCGGCAGGCCAGCGCGTCCGGGTGGTCGACCTCCAGCAGGAGGGTCTTGTCGGACTGCACAATGAGCGGGCCAGCGGACATGCCGCAAGTCTGCCACGGGCGGTAGGACACCGATTGTGCTCGCCCCGACACCGTGAACAACCTTTCAAATTCGCTGCAACCTTCCGCCGGGCCGGGGCGTCTATCTGTCAGAGCCGGCGGAATGCCGGCTCGGCACATGGGAAGGTACGGCACCGGGCGGGCGCGTTCGGGCCGCGGCAGTGGTCGTGTGAACCTGCACGGTCGGGCGGGGCGTTTCATGGGTGGCCCGTCGGGCGCGGCAACGGGGGCGAGCGCGCCGCCATGCCGGCGAGAGCCGGAAACGGTGGCCGAGGTGGCGGCCCCTCGGGCAGGGGCCGCCACCGCCGACGAAACCTCAGCGCTACTCGGCCTCCACGACCGCCGCCGTGATCCGGTGCAGAGCGAAGGTGTGTACCGTCTCGGTCCGGTCGTCCTCCGCGCGCAGGTAACCGGCGCCGATCGACACCGGCCGGACGAGTCGGGCGGCCGTACCGCCGTGTGAGTCCACGTACCCGACCCAGACCCGTCGCCGGTCCCGCAGCGCCTGCTGGAGTACCGCCATGGTCTGGGTGTGTTCCTGTCCGCCGTTGCCCGCGACCCGCAGCGTCACCGGGGCCCGGCGGGCGGTCCGGGCCAGTGTGTCCGCGCGGCGTAGCTGCTCCACGATCCCGGCCAGCCGGGGCGGTGGCAGGGGCCGCTGCTCGTCCACCAGCGACCGGGGGCTGCCGGTCAGCCGGCGCGGTGGGGCCCGGCGGGCCCGGGGGCGGCGCAGCACCATCGCGCCGGTGGCATCCTCGGGTACCGGCGCGTAGCCGGCCTCACGCAGCACGGACAGCAGCCGCCCGGACGGGTACGGCGTGACGAGCACGGTCGGGGCCAGCCGCCGCAGGTGCAGTTCGGCCACCCGGCGGTCCCCGGACAGCTCGGCCAGCAGCGCCTCGTCGTCGCTGCGCAGGTACGACCCGGCCGGCCCGACCCGGAGCCCGCCGTGCCGGCGCGCCACGTCGTCGACCAGGTACGTCAACGCCTGCGGTACCGGGGTACGGGACCGGCGCGCGAACAGCCCGTGCAGGTCGGCCGCCGTGTACCCGGCGTCGAGGGCGCGCCGGACACTGTCGGCGGTGACCCGGTACATGTTGGCCGACTCCGCCTCGGTCGCCAGTGCCAGTTCCCCGGCCAGGTCCGGCTCGGCCGGTCCGGGCAGCACCACGGTCAGGTCGGCCTGGACGAGTACGTGGTCCACCGGCGGCGGTACGAGCCGGTCCAGCAGTTCCACGGCGCCCGATCCGGCCGGCCCGGCGGTACCCAGTACCCCCAGGGGATCCTCGTCGGGATCCCGTCGCCCGGCTGACAGCAGCTCGTCGAACAGGGCCCGCCCGTACCCGGTGAACGCGCCCAGCCCGGTGACGCCCAGCAGGGCGGCCTCGGCGAGCACCGACCGGACCGCCTCGACACGCGCGCCGTCCCGGGCCGGGTCGTACCGGCGTGGACACCGCCACCCGAGTACGGCGAGCACCTGGTCGGCGCCCGGGGCGTACCCCGGCTTGTCGGCGGCCAGGACCGCCAGCGCGGCACCCCGCAGCGCCGGCGCGCCGACCCGGTCGACCTCGCTGGACAGCGCCGTGATGGCCCGGTCCCGCTCGTCCCGCCGCCCGATCAGGCCGGGCTGCCGGGGCATGGTGAGCCAGGCCCGGGCCAGGGCCGTCCAGCGGCTCGCGATCGACTGCATCCGCCACGCGTCGTACCCGGTGGTCGGCAGGTACGCCGGCTCCCCGCCGGTCTCCCCGTCCGTCTCGCCGAGCAGGCCGGCCGCGGCGGCCACCTCGATGACCGTGGCGGTGCCCGCTTCGGCCAGCCCGGTGAGCCGGGCCAGCCGGCGCAGGTCGCGTACCCCGAGCCCGCCGGCCTTGAGCACCGGCGCCGGTTCGAGGGACAGCGCGTCCAGCAGCTCCTCGGTGTGCCGTACCACCTCCATCGCCTGACCGGCCCCCGCCGAGTCGACCGCGTCGAGTGGCCGCTGCGGCGCCTCGGGCTCCGGTGGCGTGGGGTGCAGCGGCCCGAGCGGCCCGTCGTCGCGGCGCAGCAGCAGGCCGACCTCGCGCGGCAGCTCGACCGTGGTTTCGCTGGTCGGCACCAGCAGGCGCCGTTCGACCAGCCAGCCGACCGCGCTGTCCGGGTCGGCGGTGGCGCCGGTGGTGGTGCTGCCGATCGGCGGCCCGGCGGCCAGCCGGTCGAGGACCGCGCGGGACGGCGGCGGCGCGGCGAGCACGGTGCGGCGCAGGCCGGCGGCGTCCGCGCACAGCAGGGCCGCCGCGGGGTCCAGCTCGGCGGCGGGTCGGCCGAGTCCGGCGGGGTATGGGCTGGTGACCTCGTCCACGCCCGGTACCACGGTCAGCTCGTCCTCCGGCCCGTACACCAGGAACAGCTCGCGGAGCCGGTCGAGGGCGGCGCGTACCGTCACGGGGTCCGGCGCCGGATGCGCCGCGGCGGTCAACGCGAGTACCGCGTCCACGTCGGCCCGCCCGTCCACCCGGGCCAGCCGCAGCGCGTCGAGGATCTCCAGGGTGAACCGGTCGAGCGTGTCCAGGGCGCGGGCCACCGAGACGCGCGCCTGCGCCCGGGCCGCCAGGGCCGACAGGTCGGCCGGAACGGGTACCACCAGATCTGGGCGCAGCCGCAACAGCGCGGCCAGCCGGTCGTCCGGCAGCTCGCGGATCTGGTCGGCGAAGCCCGTCGTCATCGTCGTACCACGCTACCTGGCAACACCGGCACCCCGCCGGTCTCCGGCCTGTGAGAAACTGATCGTCGACACCGAACCAGCCGGAGGATCGAGCCATGGCGTCGTCGCCCAGGGAGTCGTACCAGCAGGCGGCCCGCACCGCCGCGGTCGCCGAGAAGCGGCCGGTCGTGCCCAGCCGGGCGTACCTCGTGCCGGAGGGCCGGCTGCCGGTCAGCGAGTTCGCCCTCGACCGGGCCGGCGCCTGCTCCCCGTTCGGCGACGACGTCCGGCTCCCGCTGCCGGTGGAGCGGCTGACGTACACGCATCCCAGCGAGAACACGATGCCGACCCACCATTGATCATCGGGTTCGACCTGGACATGACCCTGGTCGACTCCCGACCGGGGATTCTCGCGACGTACCGGGCGCTGTCCGCCCGGACCGGCGTACCCATCGACGCGGAGCTCGCGGTCAGCCGGCTCGGGCCGCCATTGGAGGTCGAGATCGGCCACTGGTACCCGCCGGAGCAGGTGACCACGGCGCGATGTCGTGCTGGACGACCTACGGGCGTTCCCGGCCTGGCTGGCCCAGATTCGACTTGGGCCACGTGTGCATGGTGACTAGCCTGGTGTCGACAACGTTTTCCGATGTGGGACGAGGGTGCTGAGGTGCCGACGGGGCGAGTGAAGTGGTACGACACGGAGAAGGGGTTCGGCTTCCTCACCCGTGACGACGGCGGCGACGTCTTCGTCCACAAGGCCGCCCTCCCCGACGGGGTCGGCGAGCTCAAGCCGGGACAGCGGGTCGACTTCGGCATCGTGGAGAGCCGCAAGGGCAACCAGGCGCTGGCCGTCAAGCTGCTGGAGAGCCCGCCGTCCGTGGTCGAGCTGCGCCGCCGGCCGCCGGAGGAGCTGCACGGGCTGATCGAAGACATGATCAAGGTACTCGAGGGCAAGGTCATGCCCGATCTGCGGCGGGGCCGATTCCCGGACAGGAAGGCCACCAAGAAGATCGCCGAGGTGGTCCACGCGGTCGCGCGCGAGCTAGAGACCTGACATCGGGGGTACGAGGCCGGCCTCGGCCGCCCGACCGAGCAGTCCCCGGACGGCGGCGTACCCCTCGTCGCCCAGGTCCTCGGTGAACCGGTTGACGTAGAGCGCGATGTGCCGCGCGACCACGTCGGGCTCCATCTCCTGGGCGTGGGCCAGCACGTAC
>VAXX01000039.1 GCA_005885115.1 Actinomycetota bacterium
CGGTCTCCCATTCGGCGCCCAGCCCGCGGGCGATGTCCCACGCGTGGATGTTCAACTCGTTGAGCAGGTGGACGTACAGCCCGGCCAGCGGCAACCGCGCGCCGCCCAGCCAGGTCACCTCGCGCAGCGGGTCGGCGCCTTCGGCCAGCCGGGTCAGCTCGGCGACGTCGGCGCGCAGCCGGTCGGTCAGTACCGGCAGCTCCCGCTCGGTGAACCCGCGCAGCACCTGGCGGTTCATCTCGGCGACGGTGTCGACGGTGGTACCCAGGACCAGCTCGTGCAGGCCCGGGACGGGCAGGTCCGGAACGGTACCGGTGACCAGCCCGATGTCCTTGATGGCGATGGTGGACAGGTGGGCCACGGTGTCGGCCACGGTCCAGTCGGCGGTGACGGCCCGGTCCGGCGGGGCGTCCTTGACGAGCGCGAGCAGCCGGTCCAGGACGTCCGGTACCGAGCTCCACGCGCGGTGCCACTGATCCGGCCGGGTACTCACCGGACGTACCCGCCCACCTTGATCCACTGTGCCCGCTCCGCGTACACGCTGGGGTCGGGCGGCAGCACCGTACCGAGCCCGTCGACGTACCGGTTGAACATGGAGAACGCGGCCGCGATCAGTACGGTGTCGTGGATCTCCAGGTCGGTGGCGCCCGCCGCCCGGGCCGCCTCGACCATCGCGGTCGTCACCGACCGCCCGTCGTGCCGTACCGCGGCGGCGATCGTCAGCAGGGCCCGCAGCTTCGGGGTCACCTCGGCGCTGTCGAGGTCCGCGCGTACCGACTCGACCAGCGGCATACCGCCGTCCAGTTGCGCGGCCGCGAACGCCGAGTGCGACGAGGCGCAGAAGGTGCAGTCGTTGAGCCCGGACACGTACGCCGCGATCAGTTCCCGCTCCCCCGGCGTCAGCGTCGGGTGGGTACCGTGCAACAGGACGTCGGCCAGGGCGTTGAGCGGGGCGGCGGTCTCGGGCCGGTACCGCATGAGTCCGGTGATCCCCGGGTGCTCCGCTTCGTCCAGCCCCAGATCGATGTGCGCCACGGTCATCTCCTCAATGATCAGGTCCGACAACTTCTTCGAGGCCGCTGTGCAGCCGGATCGGGTACGGAGTGGAGGCGGCGCCCTCGGAGGTGGCGCCGCCTCGACGGACCGCGGTGCGCGGGTCGGGCTATGACGAACGGGAGCGCGTCGCGCTCCGGGCTGGCGGTCAGGCGGGCTGCGAGGCCACCACCCGGCGGCCGCTGACCTTGCCGGCCGGCATCGGACCACCCTTGGCGGTACCGGTCATGTCGTCGCCGTCGATCACGACGTCGAACACCAGGTTCATCCGCATCGGCCTGGTGATCGACTGGTACCACGACAGGCGGTCGCCCGCCAACTGGAGGTCCTGCATCACGAGCTCCTCCTTCTCACCACGGGAGATGCCCTGCAGCACACCGTCCCTGGTGAACAGTTCGAGCACGGTGTGACGGGTACCCAGCGGCGTGGACACCGCGACCTTCCACGATCCCTCGACGGCCACGACGGCCCCCTCTCATCCGGTACCCCGGCGGCCGACCGTACTGCCACGGCGGGCGACGCCCGGAGGGCGCATCAGGCGGCGCCGTCCTCAGGCTAGCCATTGCCGGACGCTCACCTAGTCGCCATATTGCCGTCTTCGCCGATCCCCGGCGGATGCGAATTCCGTAGGCCCGGCTCAATAGCCGACAACCGCGGGAGCAATGTGAAAGAAGCGCACGGCAGTCGTACTGGCAGACGATGTTTGTCAGTGGCGAACCGCGTCCTGCGGCTTACCCATCT
The DNA here is from genome assembly GCA_005885115.1 of Actinomycetota bacterium. Lineage (GTDB taxonomy): Bacteria > Actinomycetota > Actinomycetes > Mycobacteriales > Micromonosporaceae > AC-43. The sequence continues at coordinate 1,795 of VAXX01000039.1, forward strand.
CGACCCCACCCACGGCCCTTCCAGGAGGAAACCAGGCGTCGGAGAGATCGAAGTCGCCGAAGAAACGTAACCGCCATTCCACCGCGTGCGCCTATTCGAAAGTTCTCAGTGAGAAGCGGCGCCGCGGTGAACCGTTTGCCGTGTTCGCACCGCGCCGGCGCGAGCAGCCGGTCCGCCACCTCCCGGTCCGCCACCTCGACGCGGCCAGGTCCGCCAACAAGATCGACCGGACGACGCCGGTCAGTCCCGTCGACCGCGCCAAGTCGGCCGACACGCAGGGCAAGGAGCAGCAATGAGCGAGCGCATCGCGGTCGTCGGGATCGCCTGTCGCTATCCCGATGCCGAGAACCCCAACCAACTGTGGGAGAACGTGCTCACCGGTCGCCGGGCGTTCCGCCGGCTGCCGGACGAGCGGATGAACTCCGAGGACTACTACTCCCCCGACCCGACCGCACCGGACCGGTTCTACTCGCCCAAAGCGGCGGTACTCGAGGGGTTCGAGTTCGACCGGGTCAGGTACAAGGTCGCGGGCAGCACGTTCCGGTCCACCGACATGACGCACTGGCTGGCGCTGGACACGGTCGCCCGGGCGCTGGAGGACGCCGGTTTCCCCGAGGGCCAGGGGCTTCCGCAGACCACCACCGGTGTGGTCATCGGCAACACGCTGACCGGTGAGTTCAGCCGGGCCAACCTGATGCGGCTGCGGTGGCCGTACGTGCGCCGTACCGTCGGCGCCGCGCTGCGCCAGCGGGGCTGGGACGACACCGAGGTGGGCGAGTTCCTCGACACGCTCGAACCGCAGTACAAGGCGCCGTTCCCGCCGATCGACGAGGACACCCTCGCCGGTGGGCTGGCCAACACCATCGCCGGCCGGGTCTGCAACTACTTCGACTTCAAGGGCGGCGGGTACACCGTCGACGGGGCCTGCTCGTCATCGCTGCTGTCGGTGGCCACCGCGTGCGAGGCGCTGATCAACGGTGACCTGGACGCGGCCATCGCGGGCGGCGTGGACCTGAGCATCGACCCGTTCGAGGTGATCGGCTTCGCCAAGACCGGCGCGCTGGCCACCGCCGAGATGCGCGTGTACGACCGCAACTCCAACGGGTTCTGGCCGGGCGAGGGCTGCGGCATGCTCGTCCTGATGCGCGACGAGGACGCGCTCGCGCGCGGGCTGCGCCGGTACGCGGTCATCGCCGGCTGGGGGTACTCCTCGGACGGCAAGGGCGGGATCACCCGGCCGGAGGCCAGCGGGCACCGGCTGGCGATCAGCCGGGCGTACGAGCGGGCCGGCTTCGGTATCGACTCGGTCGCGTACCTGGAGGGGCACGGCACCGGTACCGCCGTCGGGGACGCCACCGAACTGCGCGCCTTCACCGAGGCCCGCCAGGAGGCGGACCCGGACGCCCCGCCGGCCGCGATCAGCACGGTGAAGGGCAACTTCGGCCACACCAAGGCCGCCGCCGGGGTCGCCGGGCTGCTCAAGGTGATCCTCGCGGTACGCCAGCAGGTGATCCCGCCGGCCACCGGACACGTCGAGACGCACCCGGTGCTCGACGTCGAGCGGCCCGCGCTGCGCATCCTGTCGGGTGCCGAGCTGTGGCCGGCCGACAAGCCGGTCCGCGCGGCGGTGTCCTCGATGGGGTTCGGCGGCATCAACGCCCACGTCGTGGTGGAGAGCGCGGACAGCACCCGGCGGACCCGGATCGGTTCGGCGACGACGGCGCTGGTGCGCTCCCGTCAGGACGCCGAGCTGCTGCTTTTCGACGCCCGTACGGTCGAGGACCTCAGCGACCGGCTCGGTGAGCTGGCGCCCTGGGTGGCCCGGCTGTCGTACGCCGAACTGGGCGACCTGGCCGCCACCCTCGCCGGACAGCTGGCGGACCGGCCGGTCCGCGCGGCCGTGGTGGCCTCCTCGCCCGAGGAGGCGACCCGGCGCATCGAGCGGCTGATCGGGTCGCTCGCCGAGGGGAGGTACTCGGTGGTCGACGCGACCAACGGGGTGTTCCTCGGTTCGGCGGGCAACAACCCCCGGATCGGGTACCTGTTCCCGGGCCAGGGCGCCGGCCGGCGCGCCGACGGCGGCGCGCTGCGCCGCCGGTTCGAGGAGGTCGACGCGCTGTACCAGACGTACCAGCCGCCGGCCGGTGCCGACCTCGTGGCCACCGCCGTCGCCCAGCCACGGATCGTCACCGCGTCGGTCGCCGGCCTGCGGGTGCTGTCGATGCTGGGTGTCGAGGCGGTCGGCGCGGCCGGGCACAGCCTCGGCGAGCTGACCACCCTGCACTGGGCCGGTGCCATGGACGAGAACACGCTGCTCGCGACGGCGGCGGCGCGCGGCCGGATCATGGCCGACGCCAGCGCCGGGGACGGCACCATGGTCAGCATCTCCGCCTCGCCCGAGGTGGTGGAGCCGCTGCTGGCCGGTACCCCGGTGGTCATCGCCGGCTACAACAGCCCGCAGCAGACCGTGGTATCCGGACCCGTGGCCGCCTGCGAGGAGGTCGGCGCCCGGGCCGGCGCGCAGGGTCTGTTCTGGACCCGCATCGCGGTGTCCCACGCCTTCCACTCCGAGGCGGTCGCCCCGGCGGCGGTCGCCTTCGGCGAGCACCTGTCCGGTGTGTCCTTCGCCCCGCTGGCCCGGACGATGGTGTCGACGGTCACCGGCGACGTCCTGCCGGCCGACGCCGACGTGGCCGACCTGCTGCGCCGGCAGGTGCTGGACCCGGTCCGGTTCACTCAGGCGGTGAGCCGGCTGGCCGAGAACTGCGACCTGCTGCTGGAGGTCGGCCCGGGCAAGGTGCTGCGCGGGTTGGCCAGCGAGATCGCACCGCAGGTACCGACGATCTCGCTGGAGACCGACAGCCTGTCGCTGTCCGGCCTGCTCAACGCGGTCGGGGCCGGGTACGCACTGGGCGCGCCGGTCAACCACGAGGCGCTGTTCCAGGACCGGTTCACCCGGCCGCTGGAGCCGGGCCGGCCGCTGAAGTTCCTGGCCAGCCCGGCCGAGTCGGCACCGGCCGGTGACTTCGCGGTCGCCCGTACCGTCGACGCGCCGGCCGGGGCCACGTCCGCCCCGTCGCTCACCGCCTCCGGTACCGATGGCACCGGTGGGGTGGACACCCTGGAGCTGCTGCGGCGCCTGGCCGCCGAGCGGGCCGAGTTGCCGCTGGAGGCGGTACGGCCGGACAGCCGGCCGCTTGACGAGCTGCACCTGAGCTCGATCACCGTCGGGCAGATCGTCAACCAGGCCGCCCGGGAGCTCAACGTGGCCGCTCCCACCCTGACCTCCAGCTACGCCACCGCCACGGTGGCCGAGATCGCGCAGATCCTCGACGAGGCCGGTGGCGCCGGCCGGACCGGGGACGCCGACGAGCGCGAGTCGGTCGCCGGGGTGGCCCCGTGGGTACGGGCGTTCGCGGTGGACCTGGTGCCCACCGAGGTCGGGCCCCGGGCCGGTGCCCCGGTCGACGGCGGCTGGCAGGCGTTCACGGCCGGGGCCGCTCCGCTGGCCGAGCCGCTGCGTACGGCGTTGCAGCGGGCCCGGGTGGGCGGCGGGGTGCTGCTGTGCCTGCCGCGGGACTGCGAGCCCGAGCACATCCCGGTGATGCCAAGACCCTGCACCAGGAACACCCCGAGATCGTCACCACGGTGGTCACCATGCCGCTGGCCGACGAGCTGCCCGACGCCGTCCTCACGGCGACGGTGGCCCGGGTGGTCGCCGACGTGGCCGCCACCACCGGGTTCAGCGAGGTGCACTACGACGCGGACGGAACCCGGTACGTGCCGGTGCTGCGTCCGGCGGCCCTGCCCCCCAACGGCGGGGCCGGGATCGGCGCCGACGACGTACTCCTGGTCACCGGCGGCGGCAAGGGCATCACCGCCGAGTGCGCGCTGGCCCTGGGCCGGGACACCGGTACCGCGGTCGGCCTGATCGGCCGCTCCGACCCGACGCAGGACACCGAACTGGCGGCGAACCTCGACCGGCTCACCGCCGCCGGGGTCCGCTTCCACTACGCCCGGGCCGATATCACGGCGCTGGACCAGATCAAGGCCGCGGTGAACGAGATCGAGCAGGCGCTGGGTCAGGTCACCGGGGTACTGCACGGAGCCGGGCGCAACGAACCGACCGCGGTGGCCAACCTGGACGAGGCGACCTTCCGCCGTACTCTGGCGCCGAAGATCGACGGCCTGGAGGCGGTACTCGCCGCGACCGACCCGCACGCGCTGCGGCTGCTGATCACGTTCGGCAGCATCATCGGCCGGGCCGGGCTGCGCGGTGAGGCGCACTACGCGACCGCGAACGACTGGCTGACTGACCTGACCCGCAAGGTCGGCGAGGACTACCCGCACATCCGGTGCCTGGCACTGGAGTGGTCGGTCTGGTCCGGCGCCGGCATGGGCGAGCGGCTCGGCGTGCTGGAGGCACTGACCCGGGACGGGATCTCGCCGATCCCGGTCGAGGACGGCATCGCCACGCTCAAGGAGGTGCTCGCCAGCCCGTACGCGCCGCAGACGCTGGTGGTGATGGGCCGCTCCGACAACCTGCCGACGATCCGGCTGGAGCACCGGGAGCTGCCACTGCTGCGCTTCGTCGACCGGCCCCAGGTGTACTACCCAGGTGTCGAACTGATCGTCGACGCCGACCTGACCGCCGACGACGACCTGTACCTGCCCGACCACCTGCTCGACGGCGACCTGCTGCTGCCGGCCGTCCTCGGGATGGAGGCGATGGCGCAGGCCGCGATGGCGCTCACCGGGCGTACCGAGGCGCCGGTCCTGGAGAACGTCGAGCTGCTGCGGCCCGTCGTGGTGTCCCCGAACGGCAGCAACACCATCCGGATCGCGGTGCTGGCCACCGGCGACAGCACGGTGGAGGCCGTGGTCCGCAGTAGTGACACCGGATTCCGGGCCGACCACTTCCGGGCCCGGCTGCGGTACGAGGAGCCGGCGCGGGTCGGCACCCGACCGGCGACCGGCGGCGCGCGGTTGCTGCCGATCGACCCGGCCCGGGAGCTGTACGGGCCGGTGCTGTTCCAGGGCCGGCGGTTCCAGCACCTGCTGGGGTACCTGGACCTGGCCGCCAAGGGCTGCGTGGCGCGGGTGCACAACCGGCCGCTGGCCCCGTGGTTCGCCCGGTACCAGCCCGGCGACCTGGTTCTGGGTGACCCGGGTACCCGGGACACGGTGATGCACGCGTTGCAGTGCTGCGTACCGGACGCCACCCTGCTGCCCGGCGCCATCGAGCGGCTGTACCTGGCCGACCCGAAGGTCACCGCCACGCTGGACACCGTCACCATCCACGCGGTCGAACGGCTGCGGGAGGGCGACACCTACTACTACGACGTGGACGTCTGCGACGACGACGGCAACCTGGTCGAGCGGTGGGTGGGGCTGCGCCTGCACGCCGTACGCAAGAAGGACGGCAGCGGACCGTGGCTGCCCGCGCTCGTGGGGCCGTACCTGGAGCGGCGGGTCGGCGGGTTCCTGCCGGCCGAGCTGCGCTGCGTGGTACGTCCCGACGACCCGGGCGCGACCGGCACCGAGGCCCGCCGGGAACAGACCGGCAAGGCGGTGAGCTGGGCGCTGGGTACCGGGACCACGGTGCGGTACCGCCCGGACGGCAAGCCGGAGGTGGCCGGCGAGGTACGCGTATCGGCGTCACACGGTGCCGGGGTGACCTTCGCGGTCGCCGGTACGGCGACGGTGGGCTGCGACGTCGAGGTCGCCACCGCCCGTACCGAACAGGAGTGGTCGGACCTGCTCGGCGCCGACGGTTTCGCCCTGGCCACGCTCGTGGCGCGGGAACAGGGTGAGGACCTGTCGGTGTCGGCGACCCGGGTCTGGGGCGCGATCGAGTGCCTGCGCAAGAACGGCCACGCCCGGGTCGATCTGGCCGCCGAACCGAACGGTCCGGCCGGCTGGGTCGCCCTGCGGTCCGGTACGACACGGATCGCCACCTTCGCCACCTCGCTGCTTGAGATCAGTGACCCGGTGGTGTTCGCGATGTCGGCCGACAGGGACAGGTGAGTCATGGAGTCGTACTACGAGTACCGCCACATCGTCGGTTTCGAGGAGACCAACCTCGTCGGAAACGTGTACTACGTCAACTACATGCGCTGGCAGGGCCGGTGCCGGGAGATGTTCCTGCGGGAGCAGGCGCCCGAGGTGCTGGTGGAGATCCGGGACGATCTGAAGCTGTTCACGCTCAAGTGCGAGTGCGAGTTCTTCACCGAGATCACCGCGTTCGACGAGCTGTCGATCCGGATGCGGCTGGAGGACCTCACCCAGACCCAGATCGGCTTCGCGTTCGACTACGTCCGGCTCCGCGAGGGCTTCGAGGAGCTGGTGGCGCGGGGCCGGCAGCGGGTGGCCTGCATGCGCGGCCCGAACACGGACACCCGGCCGACCCGGGTACCGGATGCGCTACGGGTCGCGCTGTCCCGCTACGCCATCAACGGTGCGGGCAACGGCCATCGGCGCAGTGAGGTGGCCGCATGAGCACCGACCTGCGGGCGGCCGCGGGAACGGCGCCAGCGCCCAACGGCGGGCACCACGCCGAGCTGCGCTCGGTGATGGGGATGTTCGCCACCGGCGTCACCGTCATCACGTCCGGGACCGACCTGCCGCACGGCATGACCGCCAACGCGTTCACGTCGGTGTCCCTGGACCCGGCGATGGTGCTGGTGTGCGTCAAGCGCAGCGCGGTCATGCACGGCACCATCCTGGCGCAGGGTACGTTCGCGGTGTCGATCCTGGCCGCCGGCCAGGAGGGCCTGGCGCGCTACTTCGCCCACTCGTCGCGGCCGCGGGACGAGCGCGAGTTCGAGACGGTGCCCTACCACTCGGGGCGCCACACCGGCGCCCCGATCGTGTCGGGGAGCCTGGCCTGGGTGGAGTGCCGGCTCGCCGCCGTCTACGACGGTGGCGACCACTCCATCTTCCTGGGCTCGGTGCTCGGCATCGGCCGCGGGGACAGCCGGGAGGCCCTGCTGTTCCACGGTGGCCGTTTCATCGAGGTCCCCGAGCGGCACTGAGACACCACCACAAGGGCCGGGCGGTCACGCGGACAGCGTGGCCGCCCGGCCCCCTTTCAAGATTATCCCGAGTGATCAGTTATCCCGAGGTAGTGGCCGGTTGGCTCGCTCGGCCCGAACGTGGAGATGGCAGAACTACTGAAGTTCGAGGAGAGTGGCGAACTCGGTGAAGGTCTGCGACACCACCCTCCAGGAGCATTCCGCGGGGTTGGTCCAGAAATCGCTGGCCACGACTCGGGGATCGGCCGGGGCAGTGCGGTAATCCAATGCCACTGCGACATCGTCGCCAGGATTGCGGTTGACCGCGACAAGAACGGCTTGCTCGACGTCGAGCCACGGCAGCTCGACGGGATGAAGTTCGCGGCTACCACGCCGTAGGCGAAACAGCCCGGCTGACGGTTCGTCGTCAACCTCCCGGTCGAGAGACTCGGACTCACGCCGCATCCATCGGACGCTGCTGAGGAAGATCAGCGGGTC
>VAXX01000096.1:0-18353 GCA_005885115.1 Actinomycetota bacterium
CGACCAGGAGCAGGCCGATCTGCCCGTTGCCGGGGCGCCCCTCGAGCAACTCGGCGCCGACCTGGTAGAGCTGGCGGCGGTTTGCGAGGCCGGTGAGCGGGTCGTGGGTGGCGGCGTGCTCGTGCTCGGCGGCCAGCCGTTCGGACTCGGCGAACGCGACGGCGTTGCGGATCGCGGTACACAGGGCCGCCGCGAAGGTACGCAGGGTGAAGTGCTCCCGTTCGGTCAGCGTCACCTTGCCGAAGAACCGCAGCCGGAGCGCGCCGACGCCGGAGCTGCCGTCGTGGCTCTCCAGCGGTATCTCCATGACCTGACCGGCGCGTACCGGCGCACCGGCCTGTACCCCGTCGTACTTGACGATGCCGGCATCGCCCCGGACCAGCCGGTCAGGTACCGCCGGGACGGTGACGTGTACCTCCACCTCGTCGGCCGAGAACAGCTCGGCCGCCCGGCGTACCGCGGAGACGAGCACGCTGTCCAGGTCCACCTCGTTGAGTTCGTCGGTGGTCTGGGCGAGCTTCTGCCAGGCGGCGCGCTCGGCCCGGGCGCGCAGTTGGTTGGCGGAGGCGATCTGGAGGAAGATCATGATCAGCGGCGCCAGGAGTACCAGGGTCGGCTGCCGGGTCAGCCCGTAGATCGCGCCGATCGCCAGCAGCAGACGCAGCAGGGTGCCCCCCACGCGTACGTCGACGTTGCTGCGGAACAGCTTCCCGACCGGGGTACGGGTGGCCAGCGCGATGACCGGGATCGCGAGCAGCTCGTCGACTGCGACGAGGGTACCGGCGGCGGCGAGCAGGGCCCAGAGATGGAACCGGTGCGGGTCGCCGAGGAACGGACCGACCAGCCCGAGCGGCCGGGCGACCAGGACCGCGCACCCGATCACCGCCACGTCCTTGGCGGCGTTGAAGGCCACCTTGATCGGCGGCGTCTTGCGGGCCAGCTTGACCGAGACCACCACGACGCCGGTGGCCAGCACCAGCCAGTGGCCCGGCAACAGCATGAGCCCGAGCATCATGACCGTCTCGGACATCATCATCTGGTGCTGGCTGGACTTGATGCGCACCTCGAGGACGAGGGTGTTCGCCAGCGTGAGCATCACCGCGAAGCAGCCGAGCCAGAGCCAGGACGGCGGCTGCGCCCAGGTGCCGGTACCGACCAGGTTCCACACGGACCAGCTGAGGAACCCGGCGCCGATCACGACGACGAGACCGACGGTCTGATGCAACCGCCGGTCGGTCTCGTCGGTGCCCACGCGTTCCATCGCGTCCGTCCGGAGTGGCGGATGGTCTACGCAGCCAGCCTAGGGGGTGAAATCGCGTTCGGACAATTCCCTACCGACAGTAGGGGTGGATCTGGTCAGCCCCAGCCGTTGCTCTTCTTCATGGCCCTCTCCCCTCTCTCCCGACCCAACAGGAGAAAGCGTAAGGCAAGGAACAGAATTTGCATATAGAAAATTGTAACCTATTTCAGGATATGCGAAGGACGACCGAGATGACCACTTTATGTAAGTAAGTGATTGCGGTCCGCATGCCTGCTGACCAGGCAGAACGCCAGGAAAACGACAATTCTCGCGAATTCCGCGCGGCATCGCGGGAGGAGCTCTCCCCGGGATTCGATATGCGCGTATGACCCCTGCATGTGGTCTCCCTCGCGGTGAGGAGCCCGCCCTTACGGTACGCGTAAATAACCGGTGCAACGCAGTTCCTCCCGTGGGGCCGACGATCAAGGTGCGGTCCGGTTCCCGGGAACCGTAGGCTGCTAAACGTGCCGCAGAGACCACTGACCCACGTCGACGAGACCGGCGCCGCCCGGATGGTGGACGTCTCGGCGAAGGACATCTCGGTACGGCGAGCGGTCGCGGCCGGGGAGGTGCGCACCACGCCCGAGGTGATCGAGTTGCTGCGGGCCGGTGCGCTGCCCAAGGGCGACGCGCTCGCCGTGGCCCGGATCGCTGGGATCATGGGCGCCAAACGCACACCGGATCTGGTACCGCTGTGCCACCCGATCGCCCTGCACGCGGTCACCGTGGACCTGACGCTGGCGGCGGCGAGCGTCCAGATTGAGGTCAGCGCGAAGACCGCCGACCGCACCGGGGTGGAGATGGAGGCCCTGACCGCCGTGGCCGCCGCCGGGCTCGCCCTGATCGACATGATCAAGGCCGTGGATCCCGCCGCCACGATCGAAGGGGTACGGGTGCTCCGCAAGGAAGGCGGAAAGACCGGCCCATGGACAAGGCCCTCGTGATCCGGGCGAGGGTGATCGTGGCCTCGAACCGGGCGGCTTCCGGGGTGTACGAGGACACCAGTGGGCCGCTCCTGGTTTCCGGGCTGCGGAAGCTGGGCTGCGCGGTGGACGAGCCCGTGGTGGTACCGGACGGGGAGCCGGTCGGGCAGGCGCTGCGCGAGGCCGTCGCCCAGGGGTACGACCTGGTCCTGACCTCCGGTGGCACCGGGATCACGCCGACCGACCGGACCCCGGACCTCACCCGTACCGTGCTCGACTACGAGGTACCGGGGATCGCCGAGGCGATCCGGGCGCACAGCCGGGACCGGGTACCCACCTCCGCGCTGTCCCGGGCGGTGTCCGGCGTCGCCGGCCGTACCCTCGTCGTCAACCTGCCCGGCTCCACCGGCGGAGCGAAGGACGGCCTGGCCGTGCTCGGGCCGATCCTCCCCCACGCCGTCGATCAGCTGCGCGGCGGCGACCACACTAGGCTGCAAGAGTGACGTCTGCGACGACCACCGCGCTGTCCTGGGAGCTGGCCCGCGGCGCCGCGTACGAGGCCGGTGCCGCACTCCCCCGGCCGGTCACCGAGGTGCCGCTCGGGCAGGCCGACGGCGGTACGCTCGCCCAGCCGCTGCGAACCCGTACCGACCTGCCGGCGTTTCCGACCTCCAGTGTGGACGGTTGGGCCACCCGGGGACCGGCGCCGTGGCGGATCGTGGGTCGGGTGCTCGCCGGTACCCGCGCGGAACCGTTGACCGGGGCCGGTACCTGCGTCGAGATCGCCACCGGCGCGATGGTCCCGGACGGCACCGAGCAGATCGTCCGGGTGGAGGACTCGACGCGTACCCCTGACGGGGTGACCGGGCGGGCGCGGAGTGCCCGCGAGTGGCGCGAGGTCGGCGACGAGGCGCGGGCCGGTGAGGAGCTGGTCCCGGCCGGTACGCCGGTGACGCCGGGCCTGCTCGGGCTGGCCGCGTCCTGCGGGTACGACACGCTGGCGGTACGGCCGCCGGTGCGCTGCGCCGTCCTGGTGTTCGGCGACGAGCTGCTGACCCGGGGGCTACCGGGCGAGGGCCGGGTACGCGACTGCCTCGGTCCGTCCCTGCCGTCCTGGCTACGCCGGCTCGGTGCCCAGGTCACCGAGCCGATCGGGCCGGTCGAGGACACCCTGGACGCGCACGTCGACGCCCTGCGGACCGCGATCGACCAGGGCGCGGAACTGGTCTGTACGACCGGCGGGACGATGCACGGTCCGGTCGACCATCTGCACCCCGCCCTCGCCGAGCTGGGCGCGGCGTACGTGGTGAACACCGTCGAGGTACGGCCGGGCTTCCCGATGCTGCTCGCCTCGGCGGGTACCACCGTGGTCGCCGGGCTGCCCGGGAACCCGCAGTCGGCGATCGTCGCGCTGGTGTCCCTCGTCGCGCCGGCGTTGGCCGGCCTGTCCGGTCGCCCGTTGCCGGAGCTGCCCCGGATCCGCCTCGGTGCGGCGGTACCGGGTCGGGGCGGGTACACCCATCTGGCCCTGGTTGACCGGGCCGGCCGACCGGTACCCCACGTGGGTTCGGCGATGCTGCGGGGCCTGGCCGGGTCGGTGGGCTTCGCGGTGATTCCGCCGGGGCGGGACGGCGCGGAAGGGGACGAGGTGGCGCTCGTACCGCTGCCGTTGTTGCCGGGAGAACGGCCGTGACCAGCCACGCGACGGTGACCACCGGCCCGCTCGATGTGGCCGCGCACGAGAAGGCGGTGGCCGACCCGCGGGCCGGCGCCGTCGTGGCGTTCCAGGGTGTGGTCCGGGACCACGACGACGGCCGCACCGTGACCCTGCTGGAGTACGAGGCGCACCCGAGCGCGGCTGAGGTGCTCGACGCGGTGGCCGCGGAGATCGCCGCGGACCCGGCGGTCTACGCCGTCGCGGTGTCGCACCGGGTGGGCCGGCTGGAGATCGGCGACGTCGCGCTGGTCGCCGCGGTGTCCACGGCACACCGGGCGGCCGGGTTCGCCATCTGTGCCCGCCTGGTCGACGAGGTCAAGTCACGGTTGCCGGTCTGGAAACGGCAGGTCTTCGCCGACGGTACCGAACAGTGGGTCAACTGCCCCTGACGCCCGCCAGGCGCGCCCGGGTGGACCGTCCGTAGAAGGCGGGGTCGGCGCCGGGCCGGCAGGGCAGCAGCGCGACCAGGGCGATGATGACCAGCGCGATCGAGTTCTCGGCGAGCGCCCCGAACAGGTGGTCGTGGTAGTGCGACATGGCCGGCAGCTTGTGCTCGTACTTCCAGATCGGCGAGATCACGAACAGCAGGTAGATGCCGACCGCGCCGGCCGCGTGCCGGACCCCGGCCAGCGCCGGGATGCCGATCGGGCCGCGGGCCCACCGGCCGCGCGAGGTCAGCAGTACCCGGGCGGCGGCGCGGCGCCGCAGCGCGGTGTCGGCCAGCACGACCAGGGCCGGGATCAGGAACACCAGGTGGTGCGTCCAGGAGATCGGGCAGATCGCGTTGGCGGTCAGGCCGACCAGGGTGAACGCGGTCAGCTCGTCGCCCTCGGCGTGGGCGGTGCCGGCCCGGGACAGCCCGACGGCGAGGACGAGCATCGCGAACGCGAGCCAGATCAGGGTCGGTGTGGTCGGCGAGTCGTAGAGCCGGGCCAGCAGCCCGGCCAGCGACTGGTTGGCGGTGGCGTCGACCTCGCCGATCCGGTTGGTGTCCACCACGACCGAGGTGAAGTAGCTGGCCGACTCCCGGCCGGCGACCGCGAAGGTCAGCAGGGTGACGCCGAGGCTGGTCACGGCCGAGGTCACCGCCGCCCGCCACTGCCGGGTGACCAGGAAGTAGATGATGAACAGGCCGGGCGTCAGCTTGATCGCGGTGGCCAGGCCCACCCCGACGCCGGCCGTCGCGCCGCTGTGCCACAGCCGCAGCGCCCGACCCCTCAGCGTGGTCGGTTCGGGCTCGGGCTCGCGGTCCGGTCGGGCGGCGTTGGCGCGGTGGCGCAGCGCCCGGAAGTCGGCGTAGATCAGCAGCGCGAGCAGCAGGTTGACCTGGCCGAAGCCGAGCGTCTCGCGGACCGGCTCGGTGGCGGCGGCCAGCGGTACGGCCAGCGCGACGGCGAACCAGCGGGGCCAGCCGTACCGGTCGGCGATCGGGGTCAGCAGCCAGATCAGCAGGACGGTCAGGGCGGCCAGGCTCAGCACCGTGTTGACCCAGCCGGCGGCCAGGGTGGGCAGGATCGCCATCGGCGCCATCGCGAGCGCCGCGAACGGTGGGTACGTGAACCCGAGTGTGGTGTTCGGGGCCACGAAGTCGTAGAGGTTGCCGCCGTGGGTCCACCAGACCATCGCGCCGTGGTAGATCTTCAGGTCGAAGAAGCTGTACCGCCGCCCGAACGCGTCCACCGCCCAGATGGCGGCGAGGACTGCGCCGGCGACGATGCCGAGGCGGACCAGGGTCCAGCGACTGATCCGAAGATCACGGTCTTGCACGGAGCGGTGGTCCGGGGCCAGGCGGGGCCGTTCTGCGACGGTCGCCGGCATTGTTGTCGACACCCCCGAAACGCATCCACTGATCGGTTTTCAGCTTTGTGAAGGAGCCTAAACGCGGCTACCGAACAGCGCCGGACGCGTTACCCGAACGTGTCCGATCACACACTACTTCGAGATATTTCTTCCAGGTTAATAAGAGCTGCCCCGAAGGGAGTGATGTAGGAGTTACGTCCTGCTACTAAGACTCCGATCGATCAACGGAACCTATCCTGGCAGGTGGCGGCCCAGCTCCGCGGCCCGGGCCGCGATCTTGACCTTCTGGCGGGTGTCCTTCGCGCCACGGCGTACCGCGCGGTCGGCGTCGTGTACGAGGCGCTGGGTCCGGTACCGCAGGCCCGGCCGGCCCTCGGTGTCCACGGCCGCCAGCAGCAGCCCGCCCATCAGCCCGAGGTTCTTCATGAAGTGGATCTGTTGCTGGGTCCGCTGCTGCGGGTCGTGGTGCTCCCAGAAGCGGTGCCCGGCCAGCGTGGTCGGCACGAGCGAGGCGGCCAGGGCCGCTGCGGCCGGCCGGCGCAGGCCGGTCATCAGGAGCAGGCCGCCGACGAACTGGACGGCCCCGTTGAGCTGGACGAGGCTCCGGGCGTCCGAGGGAGCCCGCTTGTGTACCTTGGCCAGCTTCGGTCCGATCCGGTCGGCGATCGGCCGGGCGTTGGCTACCAACCGATCGGGATTGGTCAGCGCCTTGGCGCCACTGGCCACGAAGATGCCCGCGAGCATGGCGCGGGCGGCCGTACGCACCGGTCTCATGCCTCCGTTCTACTCCGCATCGCGGGGGCGCGCACGGCGATCAAGCCGGTTGGGTGCGGAGATAACGCGCGAAATGGGGCACCGTGAAGGCGACGGTGCCCCGCTCCCCGGAGTAGATAAGGCCCTTCTTGATCAACGCGTCCCGGGCCGGGGACAGCGAGGCGGGCTTGCGTTCGAGGGTACGGGCGACCTCGGCGGTGGGTACCGCCTCGCCTTCACTGTCCACAGTGGACAGCGTGGCCATCGCCCGCATGTACTCGCGCTCGGCCGGCGTGGCCCGCTCGTACCGGGAGCCGAAGAAGCCCACCGCGAGCTCGGCCTCGGCCTCCGGCGCCGCGACCCGGACGTCGGCGTCGGTGATCGGGGTACGCGGGGCGTGGTCCCAGGTCGCCTTCCCGTACGCCTGGACGAAGTACGGGTACCCGCCGCTGGCCTCGTACAGCGCGTCGAGCGCCTTGGCCTGGTACTCGACGCCCTCCCGCAGCGCCGGCGCACACAGGGCCTGGTCGGCCGAGATCCGGTCCAGCCGGTCGATGCGCTGGTACCGGAACAGCCGCTCGGAGTACGACTTCGCCGCCGACAGTACGGCGGGCAGGTGAGGCAGCCCGGCACCGACCACGATCAGCGGCGCGCCGGTCTGGGACAGCTCGTGGCAGGCGGCGCACAGCGCGGATACGTCCTCGGGCGACAGGTCCTGCATCTCGTCGATGAACAGGGCGATCCCGGTACCCACGTCGGTGGCGATCCCGGCCGCGTCGGTGAACAGCTCGACCAGGTCGATCTCGATGTCCCCCGAATCGGCCCGCCCGCTGGCCGCCGGTACGTCGATCCCCGGCTGCCACCGCTCGCGCAGCTTGGCGTTGACCGGGTTCGAGCGCAGCGCGAAGGCCTTGAGTACGGCCAGGAAGTCCTCGATCCGGTCCGGCGCCCGGTGCCGGGGGGCCAGCTCGCGTACGGCCATGTGCAGCGCGCCGGACAAGGCCCGGCGCATCGGCTGGTCCGGCCGGGCCTCGATCTTGCCGGTCCCCCACAGCCGGTTGATCGCCTGCGACCGCAGACTGTTCAGCAGCACCGTCTTGCCCACCCCGCGCAGGCCGGTCAGCACCAGGCTGCGCTCGGGCCGGGTGCGGGCGACCCGTTCCAGGACGACGTCGAAGACCTCCAGCTCCCGGTCGCGGCCGGCCAGCTCGGGCGGGCGTTGACCGGCACCGGGGGCGTACGGGTTCCGAACCGGATCCACGTCTGACACCGTATCGGCCTCTCTAGCGCATACCGTAGAAACGGCGCGCCGATGCCGGCGTCTATTTCTCTCTAGCGTTATCGCTAGATCGGCTTAGAGGTCACGACACGGTCTGGAGACACAGGACGAAACTGAGTGAATCCGGCGTGGTCTTGTAGAAGTACACCCGGTTGGCGCCCGGTACCTTCTTGCACTGGTCCTTGTCGCTGGTCGCGTCGATCCGGCTCAACACCTTGAGGGTGCCCGGCGTGCAGCCGGTGACCCGTACCGTCGGCTGGTCGTCGGTACCCTCGTTGACCAGGCACTGGCCCTTGATGATGCTGTTCGGGTCGAAGGTGGGGCTGGCCGACGCGCTCGGCGGGTGGGTCTGCGCCAGGGCCGGGTTGGCGGGTGGGCGGTTGTCCTTGGCGCCGATCAGGTACAGCGCGCCGACCCCGCCACCGCACAGGATGACGACCAGGACGCCCACCAGCACGATCAGCAGCGCCCGGGAGCCACGGGACTCCGCCGTCGGCGGCTCGGGGTAGCCGAGGTCGACGTCGTACGGCACCGGGGCGGAGTGCTCCCACGGGTCGCTGGCCTGCCCGGGTTCCTCGGGCCCGTAGTACGACATCCGAAACTCACTGCCCCTTCGCCCCGCCGTGTGCCGTTCTCCGGGCCACCGTAGCGTGGCCGCTGCGCCGGCCGGTGTCTGTCACCCTCCCGACGCGGACCGCGCTCAGAGTAGCCGGAGCTGCCGGTCGCGGGGCCTGCGTACGGTGTCCTCGCCCTTACGCTCCAGCAGTCCCGGGTCGATCGCGCCGAGGAACGGCGACGGTACGCCGTCCCGCTCGGCCCCGTGCCGGAAGCGCCGCCGGGCGTGGCTGAGGTACAGCCGGTCCTGCGCGCGGGTCAGCCCGACGAAGAACAGCCGCCGCTCCTCGTCCACGTCGGGTCGGGTTCCCGGGAAGCGCAACGGCAGCAGGCCGTCCTCGCAGCCGACCAGGAACACCACCGGAAACTCCAGGCCCTTCGCGGCGTGCAGGGTGAGCAGGGTGACCGCCTGCGCGCGCGGGTCGAGGGCGTCAACCTCGGCGCCGGTGGCGATCTCGGCGAGGAACCGTTCCAGGTTGTCGCCGCACCGGATGGCCAGTGGGGTCAGCAGGTCGATCGCGGCGTGGATGTCCTCGCTGGTCACCTCGTTGTCGAGGGTCGGCCGCTCGGCGAGAAGCTGGCCGGTCAGGCGTACCCGTGCGGCCAGCGAGCCGGACAGGCCGGTGGCGTACCGCAGCTCCCGCGCGATCGCGGCCACTCCGGCCCGGTCGCGCAGGCGGTCGTGGGAGCGCTTCTGGACGGGTACGCCGGCGCGGCCCAACGCATCGACAATGATCGACGCCTGCGCGTCGGTGCGGTACAGCACGGCGATGTCGGTGAAGGACAGCGTGCCCGGGGTCGCGTGCTGGTCGATCCGGCCGGAGTCCAGGGACCGGTGGGACAGGCCGCCGACCAGTTCGTCGATGGTACGCACGACGAAGTCCGCCTCGTCGGCGGCCGAGGCCGCCGGGTACAGCCCGATGGGTACCGCCTCGGGATCCAGCCGGGCCGGGTCGAGCCGGCGCCCGGGTACCAGCGACGACGGCGCGATCGCCTGGACCGCCGCCGCCACGATCGGCGCCGACGAGCGGTAGTTGCGGGTCAGGCGTACCGTCCGCGCGTCGTGGAAGTCCTGACCGAAGCGCAGGAAGAAGGACACGTCGGCGCCACGGAACGAGTAGATCGCCTGGTCCGGGTCGCCGATGGCGCACAGGTTGCCGTCGGCGGGTACCAGCAGCCGCAGCAGCTCGTACTGGTCCGGGTCGACGTCCTGGTACTCGTCCACGAACACCCACGGCCAACGGCCCTGGTAGTGCTCGGCCAGCTCCTCGTCCTCGCGCAGCAGCGCGAGCGGGAGCGTGATCAGCTCGTCCAGGTCGACCAGGTCCCGGGTCCGCAGCGCCTTGACGTAGCCCTCCCGCAGTACGTCGTCCACCCGACCCAGCATCTTGCGCGCCTGGGCCTCCGAGCCCGCCCCGGCCTCCACGAGCGCGGCGACGCGTTCGGCTTCCTCGGCGATCCGGAAGTCCGGCGACAGGCCGGCCGCCTCCGCGTGCTCGCGCAGGATCGACAGGCCCAGGCTGTGGAAGGTCGCCACGGTGACGTCCTCGGCCACCGGACCGAGCAACCCGTCCAACCGCTGCCGCAGTTCCTCGGCCGCCCGGCGGGTGAACGTGATCGCCAGGCACTCCTCCGGATACACGTCCAGTTCGGCACACAGGTACGCGATGCGGTGCGTCAACGTGCGGGTCTTCCCGGTACCGGGGCCGGCGACGATGAGCAGCGGGCCGCCCGGCGCGGAGGCGGCCACCCGCTGGAGCGCGTCGAGCCGGTCCAGCAGCCCGGTGCCGACCTCCTCCATCCCGGCCAGCATCGGTTCGAACGGCTCGTGCGGGGACGGCGGGGGCGGGATCGGTACCGGCTTCTCCTTCTCCGGGGCCCGCCGGGCGGTCGGTGCGCGCCGGGGCTTGGGTACGACGACCGGCGCCGCGACCTCGAACAGCGCATCGGTGTCCGAGATCCGCAGCTCGTCGGGCTCGAACAGCCGGATGATCCCGTACTCCCCGTCGAAGCCCGGGGTACGGCTGACCTGTCCGGCGCGCAGCCGCCGGATCGCCTCGCCGAGCAGCTCCCCACCGACCCGGGTCACCTCGTCCAGCGGCACGGTCCGCAGGATCGCCAGCTCCGGCCCGAGCGCCGCGACCAGCGTGTTGAGCTTCGCGTCGACGGTCTTCGAGCGCGGTCCGACGCCGTTGATCTCGCCGAGGATCTGGTTGAGCTGCACCAGGTGTACCACCTCGGGCGCGTCCGCCGGCCGGTGGTCCTCGGGCCGGTCGGCCAGGTCCTCGACCCGGGACAGCACCCCGACGGTGAGCGGCTTGCCGCACTCCGGGCAGCGGCCGCCGGCCTCCCGCGTCCGGGCCGGCGCCCAGTTCACGCCGCACGCCCGGTGGCCGTCCGCGTGGTACTTGCCCTCCTCCGGGAAGAACTCGACGGTACCGGCGAGGGCGGCGCCGCTGCGCAGACCGTCCCGGATGGCGAAGTAGTCCAACTCGCCGCGCAGCAGGGTGGCCTCGCGGGCCAGCGCCGGCGGGGAGTGCGCGTCGGAGTTGGACACCAGCCGGTACCGGTCGAGGCTGGACACCCGCCAGTTCATCTCCGGGTCCGAGGATAGGCCGGTCTCCACCGCGAAGATGTGGTCGGCGAGGTCGGCGTAGCAGTCCGCGATCGCGTCGAAGCCGGACTTGGAGCCCAGCGCGGAGAACCACGGCGTCCAGATGTGCGCCGGGACCAGGTACCCGTCGGGGCTGGCCTCCAGGGTGATCTCCAGCAGGTCGCGGGAGTCCAGGCCGAGGATCGGGCGGCCGTCCGAGCCGAGGTTGCCGATCCGGCCCAGCTTCCCGTTGAACCGGGCCACCGCGTCCAGGTCCGGCAGGTAGATCAGATGGTGCACCTTGCGGGTACGGTCGTCCCGCTTGTAGATCGTGGATATCTCCACCGACAGCATGAACCGCACCTCGTGCCCGGCCACGGATGGCGGCAACGGCCTGCCCGGCGCGTCGAGGCGGAACAGGCCGGGCTCGGCGGGGACGAGGTGCTCGCGGAGATGGTCGTACCAGGCCGGATGCGTGAAGTCGCCGGTACCGAGCAGGGTGATCCCCTTGCGCCGGGCCCACCACGCGAGGTTGGGCAGGTCCAGGTCGCGGCTGCAGGCCCGGGAGTACCGGGAGTGGATGTGGAGGTCTGCGACGTACGGCACTGGTGCGGCGGGCACGAGGCATCCTGGCATGCGCCGGTACCGACACGCCCGCCGCCACGCGGCTCACATTCCCGGCGCGCCCGCCACCGGTACCGTCAGCCCCCGGCGAACGGGGGTAGGACGTCCACGGTCGACTCCGGGGCCAGCGACGTCGACGGTTCCCGGCAGGCCAGCCCGTCGACCAGGAACGAGCAGGACCCGAGGATCTTCGTCAGCCGCTCGCCGTGCCGGTCCTCGAGGATGTCCAGCAGATCGCTGACGGAGGTGGCGTCCACCGTCTCCGCAGAGGTCCCGGCGGCGGTACGGGCACCGGCGAAGTACCGTACGGTCGCCACGCTCAGCCGCCGATCGCCGACATCGGCCGGGCCGGCTGGAGGAACGTCGGGTCGTCGATGCCGTGGCCGGCCGGCTTGCCGTACAGCGCGGTGTGCCAGGCCCGGGCCAGTTCCTCGTCGGAGGCACCGGCGCGCAGCAGCCCGCGCAGGTCCGTCTCCTCGCGGCTGAACAGGCACGACCGTACCTGCCCGTCGGCGGTGAGCCGGGTGCGGTCGCAGGCGCCGCAGAACGGCCGGCTCACGCTGGCGATCACGCCCACCTTCGGCGGCCCCGGGTACCCGGCCACGAGCCAGGTCTGCGCCGGGGCGGCGCCCCGCTCGGCCGGGTCGGGCAGCAGGGTGAACTCCGCCGACAGGGCCGCGAGGATCTCGTCGGCGGTCACCATGTCCGCCCGGGACCAGACGTGTCCGGCGTCCAGCGGCATCTGTTCGATGAATCGCTGCTCGTACCCGTGGGCCAGCGCGAAGTGCAGCAGCGCCGGGGCCTCGTCGTCGTTGAGCCCGCGCAGCAGTACCGAATTGATCTTCACGGGTCCGAGTCCCGCCTCGACGGCGGCGTCCAGCCCGGCGAGTACGTCGGCGTGCCGGTTCCGGTGGGTGAGCTGGTTGAACCGGGCCGGCGACAGGGTGTCCAGCGACACGTTGACCCGGTCGAGCCCGGCATCGGCCAGCTTGCCGGCGAGCTTGTCCAGCCCGAGCCCGTTGGTGGTCAGCGACAGTACCGGCCGGGGGTCCAGCGCGGCGGCGGCCGCCACGATGCCGGGCAGCCCGGGCCGCAGCAGCGGCTCCCCGCCGGTGAACCGGACCTCGGTCACGCCCAGCCACTGCACCGCGATGCCGACCAGCCGGCTGATCTCGTCGTCGGTCAGCAGCGCCGGCCGGGGCAGCCAGGCCAGACCCTCCTCGGGCATGCAGTACGCGCAGCGCAGGTTGCACCGGTCGGTGAGGGACACCCGCAGGTCGGTGGCGGTCCGCCCGTACCGGTCGGTCAGGGCCAGCCGTGTCATCCCTTGACGGTAGCGCGTACGGCCGACATCACGGCCCCCCGATATGACGTACCGAACATCGCCGTGTGTACCAGCAACAGGTGCAGTTGGTGCAGTGGTACGCGCTCGGGCCAGCCGTCGGCCAGCGGCCAGACGTCCTGGTACCCGTCGAGGAGGCGGTCCAGGTGCGGCACGCCGCCCCACAGCGCGAGGGTGGCCAGGTCCGTCTCCCGGTGGCCGCCCTGGGCGGCCGGGTCGATGAGGTACCCCGTGCCGTCGGCGGTCCAGAGGATGTTTCCCGGCCAGAGGTCGCCGTGTATCCGGGCCGGCGGCTCGTCGGCGGCGGGTCCGGCGTACCCCTGGATGTCTTCGAGCAGGCGCTCGACGGCGCGCACGTCGGCGGCGGACAGTGCGCCGCGATCGGCCGACATCTTCAGGTACGGCGCCAGCCGGGCCTGCGCGAACCACGGTGCCCAACGCTCCCCGGTGGTCTCCGGCAGCGCAAGCGCCCCGATGTATCCGACCCGGCCGGTGCCGAATACCGGCGCGCCGGCCCGGTGCATGTCCGCCAGCGCCCGGCCCAGCCGGTGGGCGCCGGCGGGGGTGGCGGTCCCGGGGTCGAGCCAGTCGAGGACGAGCAGGTCGGGCAGCTCGGCGACGATCTCCGGGACGGGCGCGCCCGCGTCGGCCAGCCACCGCAGCCCGGCCGCCTCGGCGGCGAAGAACCCCGGCGGCGGGTCCCCGCGCGGCCACGACTTGGCGAAGACGGAGGCGCCGTCATCGAGGGTCAGCCGGGTCGCGGCGCAGATGCTGCCGCCCCCGACCGGGGTCTCCCGGATCCGTTGGTGGGTCCGGAAGGTGGACAGCTGATGCGGATGTGCCCGGAGGTATGCCAGATCCACGCGGTGCTCCGTAGTTGCTGCGCTGCGCAGTCAAAGAGAGTAAGTATGACGTTATGACCGAGGCAGCCCGCCCGGCGGCCACCACCGTGGCCCCGCCGGTGACGATCCGCCCGTACCGCCCGCTGGACCACCGGGCCTGCCGGGACCTGTGGGCCGAGCTGACCCGTACCTCGTCGGGCTGGTCGGGCTGGTGTTGGACGGCCGGCGTAGCGGTGACGTCGAGCCCGTGGTGGTCGCGGAACGGCTGCGCGACCGGGGGATCGGCCGGATGATGTTGCAGCACGTCGCGGACGAGGCGCGGCGGCGGGGCATGACCCAGCTGTCGGTGTCGCCGGACTCGCGCAACGTCGAGGCCATCCGCAGCCTGCACGCCTCCGGGTACGACGTGCTGTCCTCACTCACCCTGACCGTGGACCTGGCTCCGCGCGGGCACTCCTGGCAGGACGGACTCGAGGTACACGGGCTGCGCTTCTCGTACTGACCCTGTGGATAACCCGCGTGTCGTCCACAGGGTGAGGGCCTGGGGTAGCGATCTTCGCGCCGGGCGGCGCAGGCTCGTCCGCCATGACGACCCTGCGCAGTCTCCGGGACCTGCTCGCCGTCGTGCCGTACCTGCTCGGGTTCCATCCGGCCGACAGCGTGGTGCTGCTCGCGCTGCGCGGTCGTGAGGTCATCTTCCAGGTACGGGCGGACCTGCCGCCGCCCGTCGAGGTACCGGACGTGTCCGGGCAGCTCGCCGAACTGGTACGCCGGCAGGACGCCACCTCCGCCGTGGTGCTCGGCTACGGTACCGGCGCCTCGGCGACCCCGGTCGTGCTCGGGGTGCGTACGGCGGTGGAGGCGGTCGGGGTACCGGTCCTGGACGCGCTGCGCGTGGCCGACGGGCGCTACTGGTCGTACCTGTGCACCGAGCCGTCCTGCTGCCCGCCCGAGGGCCGTCCGTACGACGTCTCCGGTAGCCCCGCCGCGACCGAGGCGGTCGTCGCCGGCTACGTGGCGCTCCCGTCCCGGGCGGTGCTGGCCCGCCGGCTCGACCCGGTCGACGGCACCGCCCGGCTCGCGCTGGCCGAGGCGGCCGGCCGGGCGGACCAGCGCCTGCTCGGGCTGATCGAGCGCCATCCGGCCGACCCCGGCGGGGCGGTACTGCGGGCCGGCCGGGACGCGGTCGACGATGCCGTCCTTCGGCAACGGTCCGGGCTCCGGCTCGACGACGACCGGGTGGCCTGGCTGAGCCTGGTGCTCGTCCACGTGCCGGTACGCGACCACGCCTGGGAGTCCGTCGGCGGCGACCTCGGTACCCACGTCAACCTCTGGACCGACGTCGTACGCCGCAGCGCCCCCGAACTGACCGTGGCTCCGGCCACCCTGCTGTCCTTCGCCGCGTGGCGGGCCGGCGAAGGGGCGCTCGCTTCGATCGCGCTGTCCCGGGCGTTGGCCGCCGACCCGGAGTACGAGATGGCCCGTCTGATGGCCCGGGCGCTGGCCGGTGGCCTGTCCCCCGCCGAGTGGTCGTTCGCCAGGTCGCGGGGCAACGCCTGATGGAGCCGCCGCGGCGCTGACCGATCTGCTCGCGGCCTGAGGCGGTCAGGCGATCCGGTCGGGCCGGCTGTACACGTTCATGGTCGTACCCCGCAGGAACCCGACGACGGTCAGCCCGACCTCGTCGGCCAGTTCGACGGCGAGGGTGCTCGGGGCGGATACGGCGGCGAGAATCGGGATACCGGCCATCGAAGCCTTCTGGGTCAGTTCGAAGCTGGCCCGGCCGGAGACGAGCAGGACGTGGCCGGACAGCGGGATCCGCCGGTCCCGCAGCGCCCAGCCGATCACTTTGTCGACGGCGTTGTGCCGGCCGACATCATCGCGTACGGCGATCAGCTCACCGTCCACAGTGGACAGTGCGGCGGCGTGCAGGCCGCCGGTCGTGGCGAAGGTACGCTGCGCGGTCCGGAGCGAGTCCGGCAGGCCGGACAGCACCGACGGGCTGACCGTCACCGGGTCGGCCCCGACCGGGTACGCCGAGCGGGTGCGTACCGCGTCGATGCTCGCCTTGCCGCAGACCCCGCAGGAGCTGGTGGTGTAGAAGGCCCGGGTCGGGTCGGTGTCCGGCGCCGGTACCCCGGGGGCGAGGACCACATCGACGACGTTGTACGTGTTCGGTGCCTGGTCGCCCGCGCACAGGATCGCGGTCCGGACATCCTCCGGCGCGCGGATCACGCCCTCGGTGAGCAGGAAGCCGAGCGCCAGGTCGACGTCGTCGCCGGGAGTGCGCATGGTCACCGCCAGCGCCCGCTTGTCCACCCGGATCTCCAGCGGCTCCTCGGCGGCGAGCGTGTCCGGCCGGCGTACCCGTACGCCGTCGGAGATCCGCAGTACCCCGCGCCGCGCCGTCACCCGTCCCATGGTTCCCATCCTGCCCCGGAGATACGCCCTAGCATCACAGAGATGGGCGGGTACGCGGCGGTGGTGCTCGCCGGTGGGGCGGGCCGGCGGCTCGGCGGGGTCGCCAAGCCGCTGACCACGGTCGGCGGCCGACCGATGCTCGACCGGGTGCTCGCGGCGGTCGCCGACGCGGTACCCCGGGTGGTCGTCGGGCCCCCGACGCTCTGCGTGCCGCCCGGCGTCCACCGCACGACGGAGCAGCCGCCCGGCGGTGGGCCGGTCGCCGGGCTGGCCGCCGGACTATCCACAGTGGACATTGCGGCGACCACGGCGGTACTCGCGGCGGATCTGCCGTTCCTGACCAGGAACGCGGTGGCCGTACTCCACGCCCGACTGTCCACAAACGACGGTGCCGTGTACGTCGATGACAACGGGCGGCGGCAGACGCTGTGCGGCGTGTGGCGGACCGAGGCACTGCGGCGCCGACTGCGGGAAACCACGCCGCACGCCGGTGCGCGCCTCAAGGATCTGCTCGCCGGGCTCACCGTCGTCGAGGTGGCCGCGCCGCCGGGCGGGCCACCGCCGTGGTACGACTGCGACAGTCCGGAAAAGCTCGACCAGGCGGAGAGGTGGGCGGCGATGGCGACCCTGGAGGACTGGCTGACCGAGGTACGGACGGCGTTGGCACTGGACGACGCGACCGACTCCGCTCTCGTACTCGATCTCGCTCGCGAGGTGGCCCACGGCGTGGCGCGTCCGGCGGCGCCGCTCACCGCGTACCTCCTGGGTCTTGCCGTGGGGCGCGGCGCGGATCCGCGCGCGGCGGCGCAGGCGATCGCGGCGCTCGCGCGCTCCTGGCCGGCCGAGTCAGACGGGTGACGGCGCGCGCATCCGCCGCGCGATCGCCCACCAGCCGCCGGTCTGCGCGACCGCGAGGACCAGCAGGTACGGCAGCAGCGCGGCCAGCCCGAGATCCTGGGCCAGCGCCCCGGCCACGAACGGGAACACCGCCCCGCCGACCACGCTCGCCCCGACCAGAAGACCAATGGCCGCCGGTACGAGTGGCCCCGGCAGCAGCCGCGGAGTGACCGCGATCGTGGTCGGGAAGACCGGCCCGAGGAAGAAGCCGGTGAGCGCGAAACCCAGCGCACCGACCAGCGCGCTCGGCCCCCACCAGCTCAGTACGACGGCGAGGATCACCGCGAGCAGGCAGCCGTACACCATGGCGACCGGCCCGATCCCGGCCCGCGACGTCGACGGGCTGATCAGGAACCGGCCGGCGGTCAGGCCCAGCCAGTACCCGCTGACGATGTACCCGGCGAGCAGCTCACCGTCCCCCTGCCCCTGGGTGAGCAGCGTGAACCCCCAGTTGCCGAGGGTGAACTCGACGCCGACGTACAGGAACAGGAACAGCGCGGCGAGCCAGACCGCCCGGTGACGCAGGGCCAGACCCAGGTGGGTACCGGCGTGTTCCTCCGGTACCGGCTCGGCCCGGTCCGGCAGCGCCAGCGCGAACCCGAGTACCAGTGGGACGGTGATCGCCCCGAGTACCAGGTATGTGTCCTGCCAGGGCAGGTGCCGGTGCACGATCTCGGCGGCGAGCAGCGGTCCGAGCAGGGCACCGATGCCGTAGAACGCGTGCATCAGGTTGAGCAGGGTGACGTGCCGGGGCAGGCCGGCGACGTACGCGTTGAGGCCGGCGTCGAGGATGCCGGCGCCGAAGCCGATCGACACGGTCGCGCCGAGCAGGACCACGTACCCGGGATGCAGCCCGATACCCAGTGCGGTCACCAGGTAGACGAGGGCGCCGAGGGTGAGCTGGGCCCGGGTACCGAGCCGGTGGATCAGCGGTCCGTTGGCCACACCGGACAGCACGTACCCGCCGGAGTAGGCGAAGAACAGCAGCCCGACGCCGATCTTGTCGATGTGGTAGTCGGCCATCTGGTACGGCAGCAGTACGCCCGCCGCGCTCCCACCCACGCCGATCAGGACCAGCCCCCCGAAGGCGAGCCCGATGCGCAGCCGGTTCACGCAGCCGGTTCCAGCCGGATGATCAGGTCCTTCGAGGCCGGCGTGTTGGACTCGACCGCGGTCGCGTCCAGCGGTACCAGGACGTTGGCCTCCGGGAAGTACGCCGCCGCGCAACCCCGCGCCGTCGGGTACGC
>VAXX01000096.1:18359-19459 GCA_005885115.1 Actinomycetota bacterium
CTCAGGTCATCCGGGTTCACGAAGATCACCTTACGGCCGCCCCGGATCCCCCGGTACCGGTCGTCCAGCCCGTAGATCGTGGTGTTGTACTGGTCGTGGCTGCGTACCGTCTGGAGGCGCAACCGTCCGGCCGGCAGCTCCGCGACGACGACCGCGCCCGCCGTGAACCGGGCCCGGCCCGACGTGGTCGGGAAGGTGCGCCGGTCCCGGGGCGGGTGCGGCAGCGTGAAGCCGGCACCGGTGGCGACCCGGGACTCGTAGTCGGCGAACCCGGGTACGACCGCCGCGATCTCCTCCCGGATCGCCCGGTAGTCGGCCGCGTACGCCTGCCACGGGATCGGCGAGTCCGGCAGCACCGCGCGCGCCAGCCCGGCCACGATCGCCACCTCCGAGCGCAGGTCCGGGCTCGCCGGTTCGAGCGCCCCACGGGAGGCGTGTACGGACGACATCGAGTCCTCGACCGTGACGTACTGCTCGCCGGCCGCCTGGACGTCCCGCTCGGTACGCCCGAGGCAGGGCAGGATCAGCGCGTTCCGGCCCGGTACCACGTGGGACCGGTTCAGTTTGGTGGAGATCTGTACGGTCAGCTCGCAGCGGGCCAGCGCGGCGGCGGTCACCCCGGTATCGGGTGTCGCGGCGGCGAAGTTGCCGCCCAGCCCGACGAACACCCGCAGCCGCCCGTCGCGCATCGCCCGGATCGTCTCGACCGTGTCGTACCCGGTCCGGGTCGGCGGGTCGAACCCGAGCCGCCCGGCCAACGCCGGTACCCACGGCGGCGGCGCATACCAGATGCCCATCGTCCGGTCGCCCTGCACGTTGGAGTGGCCGCGGACCGGGCACAGTCCCGCGCCCGGCTTGCCGATCATGCCGCGCAACAGCTGGACGTTGACGATCTCGCGGATCGTCGGCACCGACTCCCGCTGCTGGGTCAGGCCCATGGCCCAGCACACGATCGTCGCGTCCGAGGCCGCGAACATCTTCGCGGCGGCCACCATCTCCTCGCGGGCCAGCCCGGTCGCGGCGACCGTCGCGGGCCAGTCGGGCTTCTCGGCGACCGCCCGGTACCCGTCGAAGCCGGAGGTATACGTGTCGATGAACGC
>VAXX01000570.1 GCA_005885115.1 Actinomycetota bacterium
CTACACCATTCTCGGCCTGAACAATGAAGCCGGCGACGCCCAACAGCGCGCCTTGGCGCTCTACCGGCCAACCGAATATCTTGACCCGGCGCTCATCGCTCTGGATCAGGCAACCTGCCTGATCCAGAGCAAGCAAGCTGATGCCGCCTGCGAGCTAGCTGTACTCGTTCATGACCTTGGTGACAGCCGGCTGATCGGGGGTTGACCGGCCAAGGCGGTGTGGGGTCTGTGTTGGTTGTACTCCTGTAGCCAGTGGGGTAGGGCGTTGGCGCGCCGGGTGTTGCTGGTGTAGACGCGTCGGTAGGCCCATTCGGTTTGCAGGGTGCGGTTGAAACGCTCGACCTTGCCGTTGGTCCACGGGCAGTGCGGTTTGATGAACCGGTGGACGGCGCCGAGGTCGGCGACGGCTCGGCCGAAGGCACGGCTGTGCCGGTAGGCGAACGCGTTGTCGGTGAGGATGCGCTCGATGGTGATGGCGTGGGCGGCGAACCAGGCGCCGGCGCGGGTCAGAAACCCGGCGCACGTGGTGCCTTTCTCATCGGGCAGGATCTCGGCGTAGGCCAGCCGGGAGTGGTCGTCAACCGCGGCGTGGACGTAGTCGTAGCCGATCGCGCGGCCTCTGACCTTCTCGGATCGGCCGTGCGCGCGCCAGCCGCCGCCGTCCGGGATCCGGCCGATCTTCTTGACGTCGACGTGGACCAGCTCGCCAGGCCGGTCGCGTTCGTAGCGCTGGTGAGTGTGGCGGGTGGCGCGGATCGGGGTACCGGTCAGCGGGTCGCAGTCGGCCAGCCTCGGCATGCCATGTCGGCGCAGGATCCGCCCGCAGGTCGCGGCCGGTATCCCGGTGTGGCGCGACAGCCCGGCCGGGCCGCAGCGTAACCGGCGCCGTGCGGCCAACACCCGCTGCTCGGCCTTGGCCGGGGTCCGGGTCGGGCAGGTACGCGGTCGGCTTGACCGGGCGGCCATCGACACGAACCCGGTCAACCAGCAGCCGCCGGCCGTGCACGGTCAGCCGGGCGTTACGGTGGGCCACGAGGACCTCCAGCGGTTGAGTGAAGTCGGCAAACTCCACTCCGCCTGGAGGTCCTCCCTGGATCAACTACCTCGGCGGCGTGTCACCAACGTCCCGAGCAAGTACAGCTAGACCCCGGTCGCCGAACCTGCAGCTTCGGTGGCCGACAGCCCGCCGGCTCGGCCAACGTCTCGCCACCGCGTCCGGACTCGCCCGCACCAGGCACAGACGCCTCACAGGTTGTCGGCGCGCACGATCGGCGGCAGATGTGCATGTGATCAAGGATGGCGATCGGGGGACAGAAGGGCGGCTGTGAGGATCACGCCGGTTCGTTCCTGCCACTGGTCGAGTGTCCACCCGCAGACGTCGCTGAGCTGTAGGTAGGTCTCGACGTTGGCGATGACGAAGGCGATGTCGCGGGCCTGGTCGATGTCCATCCCGGGTTTGAGGGCGTCGCGGTTGGCGAGCAGCTGGGCGAGTACGGCATGCGCGGTGCGGGTCTGGTGCTGGTTGGTGTCCCATTGGGCGGCCAGTTCGGTGTCGGTGCCGGTGGCTCCCCGCACGACCCGCATGAGGGGGGCGACCCGTTCGACGATGGTGCGGCTGGTGGCCAGCCACAGTTGGATGATCCGCCGCGGATCGGTCTCCTGCTGCAGCTGCCTCAGCCAGGGGCGCTCGAGCAGCGGGATGGGTTCGTCGTCGCCGACCGCGGCGACGTCCAGTGCCTGCTTGAGCAGCGTGCGCTTGTTGCCGAAATGGAAGTACACGGTCTGGACCGCGACCCCGGCCCGCTCGGCCACCTGATCGAGCAGCGTCGCCCCGTAGCCATGCGCGATGAACTGCTCGGTGGCTGCGGCGATGATGCGCCGGCGGGTGGCGCGGGCCTGTTCGGCCCGGGTGAGCCGGCGTCCCGTCGGTGCGCCTCGGGGGTCCTCGCCGGCCGCGCTGTCGGGTTTCGAGCGCTTGACAGAACCCGTCATTCGCTAGAGCCTACTCTAGTAAGTCACTAGAGGCACTTCTAGCGAAAGAAGTGAGCGAGATGCCTGAGCTGTCCGGCGTCCATCACGTCAAGCTGCCCGTCGCGGACCTGGGCCGCAGCCGCCGGTGGTACACATCGGTGCTCGGGCTACGCGTGGAGATCGAGTTCATCGAGGACGGCGTCGTCAGGGGCCTCGCCCTCGCCGGCCCCGCCGGCTCGCTGCGGCTCGCCTTGCGCCACGACCCGGTACGGGCCGCCGCCGTCGCGGGATTCGATCTCATCGCCCTCGCGGTGCCGACCCGAGAGGCCGTCCAGGACTGGCGCCGCCGGCTGGACGAGCTCGACCAACCACACGGTGGCGTCGTGACCGGGCACAAGGGCGGTTCGGTGCTGGTCGGCCTCCACGACCCCGACGGCATCGAGATCCGCCTCTACGCCGATTGACGCGCAATCCCGACGCCGAGCCGACGCCGACGACCACGCCCCTGAGGAGCGACGACCATGACCGACACCACACGCACCCTGACCGATCCGGCACTGGCCCAGTGGGCGATCGGTGCCGCCCAAATCGGCTACACCGACTTCGGCGGAGACGGCGAGCCCCTGCTGTTGATCCAC
>VAXX01000040.1 GCA_005885115.1 Actinomycetota bacterium
CGCAGGACGCCCGCGGGCTACGGCTGATCGCCCGCTGTTACGAGGCGACCGACGACTACCCCCGGATGCTGGCCGCCGCCCGGGCCGCCGTGGCGGCCGACGCGCAGTCGTACCAGGGCCAGATCCTGCTCGCCTCCGCACTGATCCATCTGTGTCAATACGGCGATGCGGTCGAGGTGGCCGGGCAGGCGATCCGGCTCTCGCCGCTGAGCTGGCGGGGACACCTGCTGACCGGGGTGGCGCAGTGCGCGCGGGGGCGGCGGCGGGCCGGGATGGCGGCGGTGAACCGGGCCGTCGCGCTCGCCCCGAACGAGCCGCACACCCACTACGTACAGGCGCTGCTGCGGCACAGCGCGGGCAACCGGCTCGGGGCCAAGCGGGCGTACCGGCGGGCGCTGGGACTCGCGCCCGGACACGCCGGGGCCCAGCGCGGGCTGGGCCACCTGGCGCTGGCCGCCGGCCGGGTGGTCGACGCGGTCGGCTACTTCACCGGGGCGGCCGCCGCCGAACCGGACGCCGGCGCCCCCGGGCTCGAACGCGCCCTGCTGGGCATCGCCAGCCTGGGCCTGGCGACTTCGTGGTGCCTGCTGTTCGTGCTGGTGTTCAGCATGTTCCCGGCCGCGTGGGTGGTCGCCGGGGCGCTGGCCGGCGGCTTCGCGGTGGTCGCCGTGCGGTTCTGGCGGCGGGTACCGGCCGGGGGGCGGCTGCTGCTGCGCGCCCGGTTGGCCATCCCCCGGGTGTACGTCCGGCTCGGCGCGACGCTGTTCGCCACGTCCGCCGCGCTCGGGCTCGGGTACACCGGCGCGGGACTGGATCCGGACTCCCCCGACGTGGACATGTGGCCCCGGTTCGGGACGCTGGGTGCGGCGTTCGTCGGCACCGTGCTGGCCGTGCTCGCGGTGGACATGGTGGACCGGGGGGACACCGCCCCGGATACCGCTCCGGACGCGCCCCTCCAGCACGCGACCGCCCGGCTGACCTGGCGCACCCTGCGCGCCGGCTGCGTACCGGCGGCGGTGCTCTGGGTGCTGTCCGTCGACGGGACACCGTGGGCGGTACGGGCCGCCACCGGTACGGCCCTGATCCTCGGGTACGCCGCCGTCCTGGTCCGGATCCGGCAACGGGTACTGGACGAGCCCGACCTGCCCAGCCCGGTGCTCGCCCGGCTGGCCGGCCCGATCTCGCTCGGTACCGGCAGCCTGCTGCTCTACCTGCCGCTGGCCGCGTTCTGGCCCGGCACCCTGCCCACGCCGGCACAGGTCGGGGTGCTCGTACTCCTGGGTCTGGTGCTCCTGGGGTACGCCGGCTGGCTGCCCCTGAACGGGGCCCGGTGGCTGTGGCGCCGGCGGGTCAACGCGCGCCGACTGTAGGTCCAGGCGCCGCAGGTGGCCGGGCAGGCCGGTGACGCGTTCAGACCAGCCGCAGGTCGCCCCGCCCCTTGAGCTCGTCCACCAGGCGCTTGACGTCCTGGGCCCGTTCGCGCGGGCAGACCAGTACGGCGTCGGGCGTGTCCACGACGATCACGTTGTGCATACCCAGGACACTCACCAGCCGGCCGGAGTGCGGTACCACCACCACGCCCGCCGAGTCCACCAGCAGGACCTCCGGCTTCCCGGCGTGGTCCGCCGGCTCCACGATCACGTTGTTGGCCTCATCGCGCGGCAGGATGTCGCCGAGGGTGTGGAAGTCGCCGACGTCGTTCCAGCCGAAGGCCCCGGGTACGGTCGCGACCAGCCCGTTCGCGGCCGCGCCCTCCATCACCGCGTAGTCCACGGAGATCTTCGGCACCAGCTCGCGCAGGAACACGTCGACCTGCCAGACGAACATGCTGGCGTTCCAGAGGTAGTGACCGGACTCGACGTACCCGCTGGCCACCTCGTACGTCGGCTTCTCCTTGAACCGCTCGACCCGGCGTACCGGGCCGCCGTCGAGCTCCGGACCACACTCGAGGTAGCCGTACCCGGTCTCGGGGTGGGTCGGGGAGATCCCCACGGTCATCAGATGCCCGTCCCGGGCACCGGCCATCGCCTGGCGTACCACCTCGACGAACCGGTCCGGACTGCTCACCAGGTGGTCGGCCGCGAACGAGCCCATCACCGCCTGCGGATCCCGCTCCGCGATGATCGCCGCGGCCAGCCCGATCGCCGCGCACGAGTCCCGGGGCGACGGCTCGACCAGCACGTTGTCCTCGGGCAGCCCGGGGAGCTGGCGGGCGACCGCGGTCGCGTGGGCCACGCCGGTCACCACGTAGATCTGGTCCGGCGGGGCCAGCGGAGCCAGCCGTTCGACGGTCGCCTGCAACAGCGTGGCGGCGCTGCCGGTCAGCGGGTGCAGGAACTTGGGATTGCCCGCCCGGGACAGCGGCCACAACCGGGTGCCGCTGCCGCCCGCGGGGATGACCGCGTGAAGCATCCGCCCATCATGCCCACCGGTCACCGGCAGCGCTCGCGCGGGAGGCGCGTTTCCCGGAGCAAAGCGGTCAACCGATCGCCCGGGCCCAGGCCGCCAGGTGTACCTCGGCGCTGGACTCCCAGGTGAACTCCTTGGCCCGCTCCACTCCGGCCTTGGCCAGCTCGGTCCGCCGGGCCTCGTCGTCGAGCAGGTCGCCGAGGTCCTGGCCGATCTCCTCCGGGCTCTCCCCGGTGTACGCGACCGCGTCCCCGCCCACCTCCGGCAGGGACAGCCGGGGCGTGGTGAGCACCGGGGCGCCACACGCCATCGCCTCCAGGATCGGCAGGCCGAAGCCCTCGCCGTGGGACGGGTACGCGGCGACCAGCGCCCCGCCGAGGTAGCCGGGCAGGTCGGCGTAGCGCAGGTACCCCGGGCGGAGCAGGCGCAGCCGGGCGGGTACCTCGGCGACGGCCATGTCGATCTCGTCGTCGTGCCCCGAACCACCGGCGACCACCAGGGCCGGTGGCGGCTCCTGGTCGGCCGCCGCCCGTACCCAGCCGCGGATCAGGTTCGGTACGTTCTTGCGCGGCTCCTTGGCGCCGAGGAAGGCCACGTACTCGGTGTCGCCCAGGCCGAGCCGGCCGCGTACCCGGGCCTTCTCGTCGTCACTGGGTACGTGGAACGCCGCCGGATCGACCCCGTGGTACGCCACGTCGATCCTCGTCGGGTCCGCGTCGAGCAGCCGGATCAGCTCGTCCCGGGTGGCCTTGCTGGGCACGATCACCCGGGCCGCCCGGCGCAGCGAGGTCTTGATCGCGCTGCGGAAGAACGTGCGCTTGGACTTGTCGTAGTGCTCGGGCTCGGTGAAGAACGTCGCGTCGTGCACCGTCACCGTCACCGGGCAGGACGCCCGCAGCGGGCAGGTGTAGAAGGGCGAGTGCAGCACGTCGGCGCCGACCTGCTGGGCCAGCAGCGGCAGTCCGGTCTGCTCCCAGGCCAGCCGCGCCGGCCGGTGGGTCACCGCGGCCGGCGCGGAAATCACCGAGGCATGTCCCAGTAACCGTGAGTAACGCTCGACATCCGCGCGCTGACAGACGACGACCAGATCGACGTCGGTCCTGTCCACGGCTCCGAGCAGGCCGTCGACGTACCTGCCGACGCCGCCCCGGTCAGCAGGAACACTGGTTGCGTCGAATAGCACACGGGGTGCTCGACCGCCGGTCACCGGGCCGCCTTTCGTTACGACTGTCACTTCCACACCAAGCCTACGCCGACCGGCAGGAGCCGCAGTGACCGCAACGCAACGGGTAAATGAATCACCTTGGTCACTGTCCGCATTCATGTGATAGATCTGCGGGATGACGACGGTGGGGCAACTGCTCGCGGCCGCGGTCGCGGTCGATCCGACCAGGCCACTACTCACCTGGTACGACGACGGAACCGGCGAGCGTACCGAGCTGTCCGGCGCCACCCTGGCCAACTGGGTCGCCAAGACCGCCAACCTGCTCGTCGACGGGGCCGGTACCCAGCCGGGGGACCGTACCGTCGTGCTGCTCCCGCCGCACTGGCAGACCGCCGCCGTACTGCTGGGGGCGTGGTCGGCCGGGTCGGGCTGCACCCGCTCGGGTTGCCGCTGCGCGAGGTACCGCCCGGGTACCTGGACTTCGCCGTGGAGGTACGCGGCTACGGCGACGCGTACCGGCCCACCGGTTCGGCGTCGGTGTCCCCCGGCTCGCTGGGGATCACCGCGGGCGAACGGGTGCTCATCGACGTCGGGGCGTACCCGGATCCGGCCGACTGGTTGCTCGCCCCGCTCGCGGCCGGGGCTTCGACCGTCCTGTGTGGACAGTTGGACCGGTCGCTGCTCGCCAAGCGCGCGGAGACCGAACGGGTCAGCCGGATTCTCGTCGGGTAGCCGCGAACTCCTCGAAGGCGTGCAGCGACTCGGGATTGGCCAGTGCCCCGGTCGCGGCGGCGCGCTCCACCGGCGTACCGGTGAGAATCCGCTTCACCGGTACCTCCAGTTTCTTGGCGGACAGGGTGCGCGGAACCGCGCGTACCTGATGGATCTCGTCCGGGACGTGCCGGGGTGACAGCGCGGCACGCAGCTCCCGCGCGATCCGGCCGCGCAGCCCGTCGTCCAGTTCCAGCCCTTCGGCGAGGACCACGAACAGCAGCAGCTCGTCGCTGTCCTCCAGGTGGATCACCACCGAGTCGACGACCTCGGGCAGCCCCTCGACCACCGAGTAGAACTCGGCGGTGCCCAGGCGTACCCCGCCCCGGTTGAGGGTGGCGTCGGAGCGGCCGGTGATGACGCAGGTGCCGCGTGCGGTGATGGTGATCCAGTCGCCGTGCCGCCACACGCCCGGGTACACGCTGAAGTACGCCTCCCGGTAGCGCTCGCCGGTCGCGTCGCCCCAGAAGCCTACCGGCATGCTCGGCATGGGCCGGGTGATGACCAGTTCGCCGAGCTGGCCGAGGATCGGCTCCCCGCGGTCGTTGAAGGCCTCCACCCGGGCGCCCAGGCAGCGGCAGGAGATCTCGCCGGCGTACACCGGCAGCAGCGGCGAGCCGCCGACGAAGCCGGTGCACACGTCGGTGCCGCCGGACAGCGAGGAGAGCAGGACGTGCCCGCCGACCGCCTCGTACACCCAGTGGAAGCCCTCCGCCGGCAGCGGCGCCCCCGTCGAGCCGATCCCCCGGATCCGGCTCACGTCGGTCAGTTGCCGAGGGACGACCCCGGCCTTGCGGCAGGCGAGCAGGAACGGCGCGGAGGTGCCGAAGTAGGTGACGCCGGCCTCGGACGCCAGGCGCCACAACCCTTCCAGGTCGGGGGCGCCGTCGTAGAGCACGAGCGCGGTCCCCGCGGCCGGGCCGGAGACCAGGAAGTTCCACATCATCCAGCCGGTCGTGGTGTACCAGAAGAACCGGTCGCCGGGGCCGAGATCGTGGTGCAGCGCGAGCATCTTGAGGTGCTCCACGAGGATCCCGC
Organism: Actinomycetota bacterium; assembly: GCA_005885115.1. GTDB lineage: Bacteria > Actinomycetota > Actinomycetes > Mycobacteriales > Micromonosporaceae > AC-43. The sequence goes on from VAXX01000040.1 coordinate 5,384, forward strand.
CATGTCCGTGCACGATCGGCTTGGGCAATCCGGTGGTACCGGAGGAGTAGAGCACGTACAGCGGGTGGTCGAAGGGGACCGGGAGGAACTCCAGCGGCTCGTCGGTGTCCGGCTCCAGGTCCCAGCCCTGACCGTCCAGATAGGACAGCTCGACGTAGTGCTCCACAGTGGACAGTTGGGCCCGGATCGCCTCGACCTCGGTACGCCGGTCGACACGCCTGCCGCCGTAGACGTACCCGTCCACGGCCACCAGTACCTTCGGGCCGATCTGCTGCCAGCGGTCCACCACGGAACGGGTACCGAACTCGGGCGCGCACGAGGAGAAGACCGCGCCGAGGCTGGCGGTGGCGAGCAGGAGGACGAACGTCTCCGGGATGTTGGGCAGGTACGCGGCCACCCGGTCGCCCGGCCCGACGCCGGCCCGCTTCAGGGCCGCCCGGACCCGGCGTACCCGCTCGCGCAGCTGTGCCGCGGTCAGCCTCACCGGCTCGCGGGTCTGCGAGTACCCGAGCACCACCACGTCCTCGTCGGCCAGTCCCGGCATCCGCAGGACGTGTTCGGCGTAGTTGAGCGTGGCGCCGGGGAACCACCGCGCCCCGGGCATGGTGGCGTCGGGCAGGACCCCGGTCGGCTGGTCGTACGCGATGACCTCGAAGTGGTCCCAGATCGCGCGCCAGAACGCTGGAAGATCGGTCGTCGACCACTCCCACAGGTCGGCGTACCCGTCGAAGCGCAGCCCGCGCTCCCGGTCCAGCCAGTCCAGGAAGTCCCCGACCCGGGACCGCACGCCGCTGGGCGGTTCCCACAAGACGGTCATGAACCCGCTCCGTTCCGCGATTCGAGGATGGCCGCACGCTTGGCCAGCCGGTGGGCCCGGCGGATCTCGGCCTCCCGGAACCGTTGTACGTCCTCCGGGCTCTCCGGCAGCACCGGGCGTACCGGCCGGGGCTTGCCCTCGGCGTCGACGGCGACGAACACCAGGTACGCCGTGGCGACCACCAGCGGGTCGGCCTCCAGCGGCTGGTCCCACGGTTCGGCGATGAGCCGGCAGCCGACCTCCAGCGAGCTGTGCCCGGTCCAGTTCACCTGGGCCTGGGCGTGTACCAGGTCGCCGACCCGGACCGGCTCGACGAACACGATCTCGTCGATGGCGGCGGTGACGGCGGTACCCCCGGTGTGCCGGGCGGCGACCGCTCCGGCCACATCGTCAATGAACTTGACGATCACCCCACCGTGAACGGTCCCGTACAGATTGACATCGACTGCGGTCATGATCCGGCTCAGGGTCACCCGCGAATAAGATGTCGCCTTGCCGGACTGTTCATTCATGGGGAACACGGTACGGTGCCCGGTATGCGACACCTCGGTACCCTCATCGCCGCGATCGTGATCGCACCGGCGGCCTGGCTCCTCATCGCGTTCGGCCAGCCCGAGGCCGGCTCATCCTTCGCGAAGGCACAGACCACCGGCGCGTGGCCGGCTGGCGACTTCCTCGCACCACTCCTGCTCCTGGCCGGGGCGGGCCTCCTGCTCGGGTTGATCGGCACGCTGCGGTTCTCCCCGCTGGGCGCGGTGCTGACCGGCCTGGTCTACACCGCCAGCTACGTCGCGGTGCTGTTCGCCGGCAAGACGGTCAACGACCTGTTGAACTACCGGATCACCATCACCGGGCACACCGCCGACCTGCGTACCCCGGTGGCCTCCGGCGCGACCCTGATGCTGGGCACGCTGCTGCTGGTCAGCGTCGTGAGCGTGCGGCGCTGGCGGCGCTGGCCGGCGGCCGGGACCGAGCCGTACGACGAGGCGCTGGACGAAGGCAACGGCAACACCGAGGACACCAGGCCGTTCTGGCCGTCGTCGGAGCCCTCGCCCAGTCCGGTACGCACGACCGCCGGCTCCCTCGGCAGCGACGAGCCCACCACGGAACGGCAGTTCGGCTCGCCGTGGCGTACCCCGCCGGGAGACGCTCCCGCCGAAGGCCAGCCCCGCTAGCCAAACGTCCGAGTCGCGCAGGAGCTCCGGCGGGGTAGTTTCTGCGCGACTGCACCACGCGGGAGGCCTGTATGCGACACCTCGGTTCGATCGTCCTGTCCCTCGTCGTGACCGCGCTGCTGTACGTGCTGGCCGGGCTCGGCACGGTCAAGGTGTTCTCGACCACGGAGTCGGGCGGCCACCTCGGTACGACGGCGGTCGGGGTGCTCGCGCTGATCGCCGCCGGCCTGCTGTACACGCTGCTCATGCTGCCCAGGTGGTCCCCGCTCGGCCTGGTCCTGGCCGGGCTGGTGCTGCTCGTCATCCAGGGCTGGGACCTGTTCGCGTCGACCAACTTCGTCCAGACGCTCTCGGCGAAGGTGCTCGGGACCGACGCCGTGCTGTACGCGCCGGCCCGCTTCGGGCTACCGCTGATCCTCGCGATGCCGCTCCTGCTCACGATCGTCAGCCCGCGCCGGTGGCGGCGCAGCGCGCAGCCGGCCGCCCCGGTGCAGTACCCGCCGGCCGCGCAGCCGTACGGGTACCAGCCGTACGCGCCGAGCTACCCGCCGGCCCCGCCCGGCCCGTCGTACCCGGCCGCGCCCGCGCCCTCGTCGGTACCGCCGGTACCGGTACCGGCGGCCGAGGACGGGTCCTCCGCGACCCGCCCGCTGTACCCTCCGCCGTCCAGCTTCCCGCCCCCGCCGCCCGCGCCAGGCTGGGGCCAGCCGGCCGCGCCGCAGCCCCCGCAGTACGCAGCACCGCAGTCCGCACCGCCAGCGCCGCCGCAGTCGGCACCGCCGGCCCCGCCGGCCTGGCCACTGGCCGAGCGACCGGCGACGCCGGGCGACGAGCCGACCGCCCTGGTCACCGAGCCACCCGCCGATCCGGACAGCACCCGCAAGCTCTGATACACGGCGAATCCCGCCCGCCGTGACGGTAGGCAGACGAAGCGTCACAGAACCGTCCGGCGAGGGCCCGCGCCCACACCGGCACGTCCCGTACCGGCTATCCTCGCCGGGACGGGGTATGAGCGAACGTATCCCGCCCGGGCAGGTGTATCCCACCCCTGCACCTGCCGTCACCCGTAGGAAGCGGAGACCCGGCGTGACCATCGCGTACCCGAGCAACCAGTCCCTGCAGACCCCGCTCACCGTCAGCCCGCCCTCGGGTGCGCCCCGCCCCCGGCTGACCTTCCTCGGCACCGGCTACCTCGGCGCGACGTACGCGATCTGCTTCGCCGAGATGGGCTACGACGTGCTCGGCTTCGACATCGACGAAGCCAAGATCGCCAAGCTGGCCGCCGGTGAGGTGCCGTTCCACGAGCCCGGGCTGGACGAGCTGCTGCGCAAGAACCTGGGCACCGGCCGGCTGCGCTTCACCACCTCGTACGACGAGGTGGCCGACTTCGGGGACGTGCACTTCATCTGCGTCGGTACCCCCCAGCGCGCCGACGGCCTGGCCGCCGACCTGTCCTACGTGGAGAGCGCGGTCACCGGGCTGGCGCAGCGGCTGCACCGCAAGGCGCTGATTGTCGGAAAGTCGACCGTACCGGTCGGCACCGCCGAGTGGGTCGAGGACATGGTGCGCCGGCTCAGCCCGCCCGAGGCGACGGTCGAGGTCGCGTGGAGCCCGGAGTTCCTGCAGGAGGGGTTCGCGGTCGAGGACGTGCTGCGGCCCAACCGGGTCATCTTCGGGGTCAAGAGCGAGTGGGCGCAGGCCATGCTGTACGCCGCCCACAAGGGCGTGTTCGACCTGGCGCAGACCGAGGACCGCGAGGTGCCGATCGTGGTCACCGACTTCGCCACCGCCGAGCTGGTCAAGGTCGCGGCCAACGCCTTCCTGGCCACCAAGATCTCCTTCATCAACGCGATGGCCGAGGTGTGCGAGGCCAGCGGCGCCGACGTGACCCAACTGGCCAGGGCCATCGGGTACGACCCCCGGATCGGCAACAAGTTCCTGCGCGCCGGTCTCGGCTTCGGCGGCGCCTGCCTGCCCAAGGACATCCGCGCGTTCCAGGCCCGGGCCCAGGAGCTCGGGGTCGGTGAGGCGCTGCGCTTCCTGCACGAGGTCGACCTGATCAACATCCGGCGCCGGCAGCGGGTCGTACAACTGGCCGCCGAGCTGCTGGAGCGGCCCAACGGTCCGGCCGGTCCGGACCTGTCCGGCCTGCGGATCGCGGTACTGGGCGCGACGTTCAAGCCCAACTCCGACGACGTACGCGACTCGCCGGCCCTCTCGGTCGCCGGCAAGCTGGGCCGCACCGGGGCCACGGTCGTCGTGTACGACCCGGAGGGGCTGGCCAACGCCGAGCGGGAACTGCCCGACGTGCACTACGCCAAGACGCTGTCGGACGCGGTGAGCCGGGCCGACCTGGTGTGCGTACTCACCGAGTGGGAGGAGTTCCGCAACGCCGACCCGGTCGCGCTGGCGGAACTGGCCGCCGGACGCCGCGTCATCGACGCGCGGAACTGCCTTGACCAGGCGGTATGGGTACGGGCGGGTTGGGTGTACCGGGGGATGGGGCGTCCCGCGCTCACCTGATCGGGTACGACACGCGGACTGTGGGCTAGCCATAGCTCGCCGTCACTCGGCATGCTTTCCGGGAGAACCCCGACAGGAGGGCCGCCGTGGGGTCGTACCCCTGCTCGAACTGTGGTGCCCGCGCCGACACGGTGACCGGCTGCCCTGAGTGCGGGCGTACCGTCGCGCAGGAGATCGCCTCGCTCAGCAAGGTGATCAGCAGCATGCAGTTCCGCAACAAGGACATGGTGGAGGCCCGTACCCTCCTGATGAAGCGGCTGCAGGGGGCGATCGCCACCCGGTCGCTGCTGATCCAGGCGAACGAGGTGGCGCAGAAGACCGGCGCCGGGCCGCTGCGCCGGGTCCGGCCGGCACCCGACGTGGCGTACGGGCCGGCGCGCACCCGGGTACCCGAGCACATCGTGCCCGGTCCGCGCGACTCGGCACCGCCGCCACCGGTGCCGAACGGCCGTACCATCCCGTCGCGCCGCCGGCCCAGCCCCACCCCGCCGCCGCCCGGACCGCACCCGCCCGAAGCGTCCGCGCTGTCCATGCAGAACGTCCTGCTCTGGCTGGGCGCGCTGCTGTTCGCGGTCACCGGCACCGGATACCTGCTGCGTAGCCTGGGCGGGATCTCCCGGGTACTGGTGTTCGCGGTCCTCGCCACGGCGGTCCTGGCCGGCGCGCTCCTGGTCGTCAAGCGGGGACTGAACGCGACGGCGGAGACGATCGCCTCGGTCGGGCTGCTGTTCGTCCTGCTCGACGGGTTCGCGGTCTGGACCGTCTGGCTCATCCACACCACGATCTCCGGCCGGGTGTACGGCGGGCTGGTGTTCCTGGTGACCGCCTGCGTCGCCGCCGGGTACCGCAACTTCAGCCACCTCAAGGCCCCGCGGTACGCCACCGTCCTGCTGTTGCAGCCGGTACTGCCGCTGCTGCTGGGCAGCGCGCTGCACGACACCGTACGGTGGTCCGCCGCCCTGGCCGCGATCGCGCTCCAGGACCTCGCGATCGCGCTGGTCCTGCGGGCCACCCCGGACGACGAGGCGTACCTGGAGGACGCCGCCTGGGTACTGCACGGCGCGGCCGTCGCCGGTGCCGTGGCCGCGGCGGCCACCGCGCTGACCCAGGCGCACACCGTCAACTCGGCACTGGCCGGGGCAGCGGCGCTGCTGGTCGCCGGCACCGTCGGGCTCGCCGGTGGGCTCACGGTGCACCGCCGGCCGCTGGCCGACGTCGGCGCCGGCCTGGATACCCTCGCGCTGATCGGGGCGGTCGGCCGGTTCGCCGCGGTCGCGCTGCCCGGGCGCGGGCTGGTCGCCTCGGCGGCGGCGGTCCTGGTCGCCGCGATCGGGGTGCGCTACCTGCCGACCACCGCGCGGCGCGGACCACAGATCGCCGGCGCGCTCGCCGCCGGTACCCTCGGCCTCGTCGTCCTCGCCCGCGGCATCAACGGGGTCGCGGCCGCGGTCCGCGCGGCGCTGCCGGTCTGGAAGGCGGACCTCAGCGGGTACGCCCACCACGTCGCCACCGCCGCCGGCCCGGACTCCTGGCAGCTCGCCCTGACCGCGCTGATCCTCACCGTCGCGGCGGTCCTGATGGTGGCGCCGGAGTACCGCGCCGACGCCGGCGTCGCCGGTGCCGGGCTGACCCTCCTCCTCGCCCCGTCCGCGCTGCACCTGCCCTGGGCGCTCGCCCCGGTCCTCCCGGTCGCCGGCGCCATCGCGATCGGCGCGTACGGCCTGGCCGCCACCCTGCCCCGGTCCGCCTGGACCCGCATCGGTACGGCGGCTGTGCTCGGCTTCTACGCCACCGGGATCAGCCTGGCCCGACCGGGCGGGGGGGCACTCACCCTGACCGCGATCGCGGTCGCCGGGGCGATGATCGGCGCCGCGCCCCGGCTCGGGTTCACCGCGCCCGGACCGGCTGCCACGCTCTCCGCCGAGGCGGCGCTCGGCGGTGCCGCCTTCGCCCTACCGGGCGCGGTGGCCTTCGCCACGGCCGGCCTGGCGCCGCCCGGCTCCCCGCCCGGGCCGGTGCTCGCCGCCGCGTACCTGGCCCTCGCCGGTACCCTCAGCGCCGCCGCGATCGCCCAGGTGGCCCGGGCCACGTCCAGCCCGTTGCCGACGATCGGGGCCACGCTGGGCGCGATCGTGGTGGCCCTGGTCGCCTTCCTCGTCCCGCACGTCCAGATGCTGGACTGGGGCGTGGCGATCCTGCTGCTCGGGGCGGCCGTCCTGTTGCTGCTCGCCCCGTCCCTGGACGCCGGTGGCCGGCTGATGGCCGGGCTGGACGGCTCGGACGTCGCCGCGCTCGCGGTCACCACGGCCGCACTCGCCGCGCTGTCCCGGGTCGCCGCGCTGGTCGTACCCCGGTATCCGCTGGCCACCGTCGCGGCGCTGGTACTCGGGGTCGCCCTCGGGGTACGCGCGCTGCCGGCCGACTGGCGGCGTGGCCCGATGGTGGGCAACGCACTGGTCGGCGGGTTCATCACGGCGCTCGCCGGGATCGGGGCGGTCACCGGTGCCGTGGACGCGCTGCGGGCCGTACGACCGGTGTGGCACACCAACCTCGCCACCTGGACCGCGCACCCGGCCGGGGCGCCCGGACCGCAGATCCCGGTGGCGCTCGGGCTGCTGGCACTGGCCGCGGCCGTGGTGCTGCCCAAGCGGTACGCGCACGCCGTGGCCATCGCACTCGCGGGTCTGGCCACCCTCGCCGTACCGTCGGCGTTCAACCTGCCGTGGTGGTCCCCGATCGCGATCAGCGGCGCGGTGTCCACCGCGTCCGGGATCGCCGCGGCCCGCTCCCTGGAACCGCCGGTCGCCTCCGCCCGGGCCACGGTCGGCGCGATCCTGTTCGCCGACACCCTCGGCGCGAGCCTGATCCGGCCGGACACCACCGCGACGACATTGCTGTTCTCCGCGCTGATCTACGCCCTGGTCACCGCTACCGCGATCGGTACCTTCCGCGCCACCCAGGCCGATCACCTGGTCCGGATCGGCGGGCTGAGCCTGGCCGGCGCCCTGATCAACTTCGCCGCCGCGGTCGGCTGCGCCGCCGCCGCCCTCCGGGAACCGCTCGGTGTCGACCTGACCGCGGCGTTGGCCGCGCTGTGTATCGGGCTGGCCGTGGCCGGGGTGGTGTGCGACGACCCGGCGTTCCTGTCGTACGTGACGGCGGGCGTGGCCATCGGTGGTACCGGGATCGCCGTGGCCACCGTCCGGACCGCCCTGCCCGTCGAGGTGTACGCCGCTGCCGCCGCCCTGCTGGCCGTCCTCGCCGAGCTGCTCCGTGCCGCGATGGTGGCCCGGCGGGCCGACCGGTCGGGATCGGGTCTGCGCGCGGGACCGCTGGACGACCGGCCGGTCCCGATCCAGCGGCTTCCCCGCCCCCAGGGGTACGTGCTGTTCCTCGCCGCCGGACCGGCGACCCTGCTCGCCCTGATCCGGCTGGCCCCGTCCCTGGCCGCCGCGCTGTTCGGCCCGTACCGCTGGGTCACCCACGTCTGGACCGGCCCGCCACCGGACTCCCTGGGTACGCTCGGCCCGCTCGGCCACTGGGTCGGCGGGGGGACCGAGGTTCTCGCCGCGGTCATCCTGACCCTGGCGGCGATGCTCGGCGCGGTCGGCTTCGGCGGCGACGTGTACGCCGTCCAGGCCCGAGCCGTGGCCGTGGTGATCCCCGGCGTCGCCACCACCCTGATGATCGCCCCGTACGCGTTGCGCACCAACTGGCCCCTCGGGCCGGCTGCCGCCATCGCGGTGGCCGCACTGTGCGGGCTCGGGGTCGCGCTGACCCCGGTACCACCGGACACGCTGGCCGCCGAGCCGCTGCGCGCGGCCCGCCGGATCGTCGTGGTGATCTGCCTGCTCGCCGGGGCCGCCGGGCTGACCGGGGCGCTGGCCACCCGTACCGTGACCCTCGGTGCCCTGGCCGCGACGACCCTCACCGGACTGGCCGCCGCCCTGTACGGGGTCACCCGCCGGGCCCGGGTCACCGGCTGGCTGGTCGCCACCGGGGCCGGTCAGATCCTCGCCCTGGTCACCGGCGAGGTCGCCGGAC
>VAXX01000571.1 GCA_005885115.1 Actinomycetota bacterium
CGCGAGTTGAAGTTGCGCACGATCGACAGGTCCGGCCCCACCGTGGCCACGTCCGCGTCCGTGGACGAGGTCGTGTAGTTGCCGATCGACGGGTCGAACCCGTGCCCGCCGTTCTGCGAGAGGCTCGACGTGACCAGTGGCTGCGGTACCTGGGTGGTGAGCTGGTACCACACCGGGTTGATCGAGTAGTCGGTGCCGTCGGACGCCTGGACGGTCCACAGGTACGTCTTGCCCCACTGGAACTTGCCGGCCGGCACCACGTACGAGTTGCCGACGAGGCCCGAGTCGATGACCTTCGCGCCGCCGGCGTCGTAGATCTGGTAGTCGAACTTCGCACCGGACATGTCGAGGTGACCGTCGATCGAACCGATGGCCGACAACTCCGGCGTCAGCGTTGTGACCGGCGTACCGTTGGCCGGCCGCTGCACCTGCACGGTCGGCAGCATGACCGCGCCGTCGTACGTGAGCTCCAGGCTCGGCCCGCCGATCTCGGCGCTGTCCGAGCTGAACTGCTTCCAGTGCAGCGTATCGCCGTTGGGCGCGAACATCCCGAGGCCGTAGTCCGCGGCGCCGTTGGCCCACGCGTTGAAGACACTGACATCGCTCATGGTGACGTCGACCCCGTCACCCACCGACCGGTCGGCGCCGGTGTTGTGGCACGCGTTGGGAACGTTCGGGCTCGCCCTGCCGATCACCCCGCCGAAGGTCGGCGCACTCGCGTACGACAACACGCCCGACGGGGTCCATGACTGGGTCACCGGCGCGACGTCGAACTCCTCCGGAGAGCAGTACGAGGCCCACGTGTCGAACAGGTGGAGCACCGCCCCGCTCACGTGCGCGTACGACCTGTCGAGGCCGAGCTCCGGGAACGTCAGGTACGACTGGGCCCGGTGGTCGGCGGTCGACGCGACGGTACCGCCGTCGTACGCGCCGACCTTGATGACGATGTCGTTCGAGTGGTCGCCGACCCAGTCGGACGTGCAGCCACGCGGTGTCGAGCGAGACGACGAGCTGGGTGTGCCCGCCGACGGTCGCGAGCCGGTACGACACCTTGTGCGTCGTGGCCGGCTCTCCGGAGACGCGGTCGATCGCCGAGTCGTACGCCTGCCCGGCCGGGATCCGCCCGACCCGCCTGCCCGACGCGTCAACGAGGTCGATCGCCCCGCCCCGATCGGGTACGGCGCGCAGCCCGCCCAGATCGAGATCGAAAATCCACGATGCCGGTACGTCCGCCGAGTGCAGGACGATGTCCTCCCGCTCGCCGGTCCGGGTCGGCGACAGCACGAGGTCGGTGCCCGGTTGTACACCGGGGAACCGCAGCGACGATGCCGTCGCCACACCGGCCACGGGCAACGCGCCCTCCAGCCGGTACGACAGTGTGTGCGTCCCGTCCAGCCCGACGCTCGCCAGAGCCCGGTCGTCGGAGCGGGTGGCGAAGGAGACGCTCAGCGCGTTGGCCTTCTCGTGCCACCGGCCGTCCGCGGTCTGCCGCAGCCCGGTGTCGATCGGCTGCCAGGTGCCCGACGCGTCCCGGTAGTTGACCGGCGTCTGGGAGTACGTGCGCGTGTACGACCCGTCCGGGTTCGCGTAGTACGTCGTCGTCGCCGAGGACTTCGCCGCGACCCGGGTACTGCGCTTGGGATTGAACCCCTTGACGCCGTACCCGCTCAGCCCCGGCGTGTACTTCGTGGCGTAGGGCACGTACGCGCCGAGCTGTCCCTTGCCCGTCCCGCGCCCCGAGCCCGTACCCCCGCCAGAGCGGGTATCCGCCGCCGACGCGGTGTGGGCTTTGCCGGCCGCGGTCCCCGACTGTTGCCTCGGGGTGTCCGGAGTCACCGGGTCGGACCACGCGGGTGGTGTCGCGAGCCACGACCACAGGTGCGACCAGGACACCGGACCGTAGCTCGTGACGTTCTGGGCAGGCATGCCCAGAGTCACCACAAGCGTGATGGCGACGAACGCCGCACCGCGCCGAATCCAGGCGTAGACGCGTCTACCCATGCCGGATCCATCCCCCCGTAAACAGGACCTCGACCTTGAGGAGGGGAGTGGACCATGGCGCCTGCCGTCACCGCAACCCACATCCACGATCGCGACAATTTATCCGATCAATTCATCAGTCCACCCGCGGGTGGCGATTTTGGACTACCGATCGACCGGTTGGATCACACATCAGGTACGCGTCGGACCACGCGGTACGACGCCGGGCGCATCGCTCTCGGGAAGGCTCTCGTATGCGTCAGCAACCGGTGCGCCGCCGGCGTGAACCACACCGGCCGGGTCACGTCGTCCTCGGGCGCGTGTACCCATGCCCGGTATGAGAAGCCTTTGCTCCGGTCGCAGACGTCGACCTGCCGGAACAGCTCCGGCCGCAGCCCCTCGTACCGGTGCACGACGATCTCCTCGTACACCTCGCCGGAGATGATCGCGGCCAGGTTCGTGTCGGGCCGCTGCCGGAGTACGTCACGCACCGGCTCGGAGGCCAGCAGCCCCGCGACGACCACGACGGCGGGGCCGGGAAAGCCGGTCACTCCGTCGAGGTGGATCAGTCCGTGGTGGATCGCGACCCGGACCGTACCCGGAAAAAGTCGGCCGTACGGGTCCGGTTGTACTCGCGCAGCCGGGCCGCCAGCGCCCCCAGCAGGACCGCGATGACCTTCGGC
>VAXX01000041.1 GCA_005885115.1 Actinomycetota bacterium
TACGAGTACAGCCGCACCGCCAACCCGACCCGGGACGCGTTGCAGGAGTGCCTGGCGGCGCTGGAGCACGGCCGGTTCGGGTACGCCTTCGCCAGCGGCCTGGCCGCCGAGGACACCCTGCTGCGGGCGTTGTGCCGGCCGGGCGACCACGTACTGATCCCCGACGACGCGTACGGCGGCACGTACCGGCTTTTCGACAAGGTGGCACAGAACTGGGGGCTGGCGTACACCGCGGCCGATCTGTCCACAGTGGACAGTGCGCGGGCCGGGATGCGGGACGGTACCCGACTGGTCTGGGTCGAGACGCCGACCAACCCGCTGCTCGGCGTCCTGGACATCGCGGCCCTCGCCCAACTGGCCCACGACCGGGGCGCGCTGCTGGTCGTGGACAACACGTTCGCCAGCCCGTACCTCCAGCAGCCGTTGACCCTCGGCGCCGATGTCGTGGTGCACTCCACGACCAAGTACCTCGGCGGCCACTCCGACGTGGTCGGCGGCGCGCTCGTCCTCAACGATCCGCAACTGTCTGACGCCATCGGCTTCCACCAGAACGCGATGGGCGCCGTCGGCGGCCCGTTCGACGCCTGGCTGACCCTGCGCGGCATCAAGACCCTCGGCGTACGGATGGACCGGCACTGCGACAACGCCGAGCGGATCGTGGCGTACCTGACCCGCCACCCGAAGGTACGCACCGTCCTGTACCCGGGCCTGCCCGAGCACCCCGGCCACGAGGTCGCCACCAAGCAGATGCGCCGGTACGGCGGCATGGTCAGCTTCCGTACCGGCGACCCGGAGCTGGCGGTACGGGTCTGCGACCGGGCCCGGCTGTTCGTCCTCGGCGAGTCCCTCGGCGGGGTCGAGTCCCTGATCGAGCACCCCGGCCGGATGACCCACGCGAGCACCGCCGGCTCGGCCCTGGAGGTACCCGCTGACCTCGTCCGGTTGTCGGTCGGCATCGAAACCGTGGAAGATCTCCTCGCGGACCTGGCGCACGCGTTGAGCTGATAGTCGTTGATACCAGGGGAGGGGTTCGGGTATGTGGGACGGGTCGGGTAGCTGGGTCGGCGCCACCGCGAAGGACATCGCGCGGGCGGTGCGCCGCGGTGACACCTCGGCCACCCAGGTCGTCGCCGACCACCTGGACTACATCGCCGCGCAGGAGAGCGCGCTGGGCGCCTTCCGGGTGATCCGCGCGGCCGCGGCGATCACCGAGGCGGAGGCCGTCGACGAACAGGATGACCTGGCCAACCTGCCGTTGGCCGGGGTGCCGATCGCGGTCAAGGAGAACACCCAGGTGGCCGGCCTGCCGACCTGGTACGGCTCCGCGGCGGCGCGCCTGACCGTCGCCGAGGAGGACCACGAGGTGGTACGGCGACTGCGCGGCGCGGGTGCCATCGTGGTGGCCACCAGCCGGATGCCCGAGCTGGGGCTCTGGGGAGTGACCGACGACCAGACGGCCATCACCCGCAACCCGTGGCGCACCGACCGGACCCCGGGCGGCTCGTCCGGCGGGGCCGCGGCGGCGGTCGCGGCCGGCCTGGTCCCGATCGCGCACGGCAACGACGGCCTCGGCTCGGTACGCATCCCGGCCGCCTGCTGCGGCCTGGTCGGCGTCAAGCCGGGCCGGGGCGTGGTACCGGCGCGGATGCCGGTCGAGGACTGGTTCGGCCTGACCGAGCACGGGATCCTCGCGACCACGGTGGCGGACGCGACCGTCGGGCTGTCCGTCCTGGCCGGCTGGGCGCCCGTACGCCTGGTGCAGCCGGACAAGCTGCGGATCGCCGTCACCACGCGCAGTCCGGTCCAGGGCGTACGCCCGGACAAGCCGGCCCGGGACGCCCTGCACGCCGCCGCCCGGCTGCTCGTCACCGCCGGGCACGACGCGGTGGGCGCGAGCCCCCGGTACCCGACCGGGCTCGGCCTGCGCGGAATGGCGACCTGGTTCGCCGCCGCGTACCGCGATGTGGAGCTGGCCGGCCGGGACCGCGCGCAGCTCCAACCACGTACCCGCCGGCACGTCGCGATCGGCGAGTGGGCCTGGCGCCGGGGTCTGGTCCGCGAGCGGGACCGGGCCGCCTGGCGTACCTACTGTGAGCAGTGGTTCGGCCAGGGCCACGACGTCCTGCTCACCCCCGCGCTGGCCGCCACCCCGCCGCCGGCCGTCGACTGGCATGCCCGACCCTGGCGGGCCAACCTGCTGGCCAACCTGCGGTACGCCCCCTACGCCGCGCCCTGGAACATCGCCGGCTTCCCCGCCGTGGTCGTCCCGATGGGGGTACGCCCCGACGGGCTCCCGGTCGCCGTCCAGCTCGTCGGCCCGCCCGGGTCGGAACTGACCCTGCTCGGCGTCGCTGGCCAGCTCGAACAGGCCTCTCCCTGGCTGCGGCACGCCCCCGGCTGGCCCCGGACCCGGGGAGTTGGTGCGACGATCGGGGCATGAGCGCGCTCGATCTGGTAACCCTGGAGGACGTACAGGCCGCGCAGAAGCTGCTGTCGGGCGTGGTACGGCACACTCCGCTGGAGCCGTCCCGCCCGTTGACCGCCGCCCTCGGCGGGCCGGCGTGGCTCAAGTGCGAGAACCTCCAGCGGGCCGGCTCGTACAAGGTCCGCGGGGCGTACGTACGGATCGCCCGGCTCGCCGAGGCCGAACGGGCCCGTGGCGTCGTGGCGGCCAGCGCCGGAAACCACGCGCAGGGCGTGGCGTTGGCGGCCTCGATCCTCGGTACCTCCGCCACGGTCTTCATGCCGGTCGGCGCCGCGCTGCCCAAGGTGGCCGCGACCAAGGGGTACGGTGCCCGGGTCCAACTGACCGGCGCGAGCATCGACGAGGCCCTGGTCGCCGCCCAGGAGTACGCCGAGATGACCGGCGCGGTGTTCATCCACCCGTTCGACCACCCGGACGTGATCGCCGGTCAGGGCACCGTCGCGATGGAGATCCTGGAGCAGTGCCCGGACGTACGGACCATCGTCGCCGGCATCGGCGGCGGCGGGCTGATCTCCGGGATCGCGGTCGCGGCCAAGGCACTGCGGCCGGACGTACGGGTCGTGGGGGTACAGGCCGCGTCCGCCGACTCGTTCGTCCAGTCGCTGGCCGCCGGCCACCCGGTACGCCTGGCCACACTGGCCACGATCGCCGACGGGATCGCCGTCGGCTGTCCCGGCGACCTCACCTTCGCGCACGTCAGCAAGCTCGTCGACGAGGTGGTCACGGTCACCGAGGAGGACATCTCCCGGGCGCTGCTGATGCTGCTGGAGCGCAACAAGCTCGTGGTCGAACCGGCCGGTACGGTGGGCGTCGCGGCCCTGCTGGCCGGCGCGGCACACGTACCGACGCCGGCCGTGGCCGTCCTGACCGGCGGCAACATCGACCCACTGCTACTGCTGCGGGTGATCGAGCACGGGCTCACCGCGGCCGGCCGGTACCTGCGGCTGACCGTCCGGTGTGGGGACCGACCGGGCCAGCTCGCCCAGCTCCTGACCCTGATCGGCGAGCAGGGCGCCAACGTCGTCGACGTCGCGCACCGCCGGCACGACCCGGGCCTGAACCTGGGCGAGGTGGAGGTGGACCTGTCCGTGGAGACCCGGGGCGAGGAGCACTCCGACCGGTTGATCGGGGCCCTCGGCGACGCCGGGTACGCGTTCAGCCCTCGAACGGCGCGAAGCTGACGACCGTCACCTTGATGTCGGCCCCGCTCGGCGCGGTGTACGTCACCGTGTCGCCGGTACGCGAACCCAGGATCGCCTTGCCCAGCGCCGACTCCGGACTGTAGACGGTCAGCTCGGTGGTGGACGCGATCTCGCGGGCGCCGAGCAGGAACGTCTCGGTGTCGTCCTTGTCGTCGTCGAAGTAGATCGTCACGACCGTACCGGCGGTCACCGAGTCCGCCTTCGGTGCCTCGCCCACGTGGGAGTTGCGGAGAAACTCCTGCAGGTACCGGATCCGGCCCTCCTGCTTGCCCTGCTCCTCCCGGGCGGCGTGGTAGCCGCCGTTCTCCCGCAGGTCACCCTCCTCGCGCCGCGCATTGATCTCCGCGGCGATCACCGGCCGGTTCGCGATGAGCTCGTCGAGTTCGGCCTTGAGCCGGTCGTACGCGTCCTGGGACAGCCAGGTCCCCTCGCGATCGGTGGTGGACACTATGGGATCTCCTCGATTCGGCAGAGTGGGAAACCACCAAGCTACCAAAGCCGCCGTGACCCATGCATTACTGAATGCAGCCTCACGTCGGGCGGCAGCGTCAGGCCGGGCGGCAGCCCAGCACGTCGACCGCCACGGCCCGGCGGCTGGTCGGCAGCGTCGTGCGTACCGTCCCGGCCGAGGCGACCGGCACCTGCGCGTACCCGACCTCGGCGCCGGTCGCGTCCTTCGCCTGTACCCGGCAGGTGACCGGCCGGGCGTCCGGTTTGCTGACCGTGAACACCACCGTGACGGACGAGTCGGTCACCTGTTCGACCCCGGACACGTGCGGCTGGTACGGGTCGCCGTACTGCCCGTACAAGCGCTGGGCCAGCCACAACGTACCCACGACGAGCAGCGCGAGGCCGATCGCCGGTAGCCAGCGGCGGGCCCGTTTCGGGGCACGGCGCCGCCCGTACCGACCCGGCGGGAAGACCGGAGCGTCGCTCAAGGTTACGGCCTCGCAGAGGGTGTCAGACGGGTGCGCAAGAATGGTCACCGTTCATCATCTCAAGGCAGGCGACGGGAGCTTCACATGGGCGAGGGGCTGCGGCTCATGGCGGTGCACGAGCATCCGGACGACGAGTCCAGCAAGGGCGCGGCGACGATGGCGAGATACGTCGCCCAGGGGGTGGACGTCCTCGTCGTCACCTGCACCGGCGGCGAGCGCGGCAGCGTGCTCAACCCCCAACTGGACCGGCCGGAGGTCTGGGAACGGATCGCCGACCTGCGCCGGCACGAGATGGACCGGGCCCGCGAGATCCTGGGGGTACGTCAGGAATGGCTCGGCTTCGTCGACTCCGGGCTGCCGGAGGGTGACCCGCTGCCGCCGTTGCCGCCCGGCTGTTTCGCACTCGAGGACGTCGACGTGGCTGCGGAGCGGCTGGTCAGGTCGATCCGCGAGTTCCGCCCGCACGTCGTCCTCACCTACGACGAGGACGGCGGGTACCCGCACCCCGACCACATCATGACCCACAAGATCACCATGGTCGCCTTCGACGCGGCCGGCGACCCCGAGCGGTACCCGGACGCCGGCGAGCCCTGGCAGCCGCTCAAGCTCTACTACCACATGTGGGCCAAGTCCCGGTGGTACGCGCTGCACGAGGCGATGCTCGCCGAGGGCATGGAGTCCCCGTTCACCGAGATGCTCCAGTGGCTCAACGACCGGCCCACCAAGGACGACCGGCCGGACGGTCCCTGGTTCCGCGCGCCGCTTGAGTTGCAGCGCAAGGTCTGGCCGACCGAGGAGTACGAGCTGGTCCGCTCGTTCGTGGACAGCCCCACCCCGGAGGACGACCTGTTCGCCGGCGTCAGCGAACGGGTGTGCGCGTAGGGTGGAAGACGTGCTCGCACAGAACAACTTCGGCGACACCATGTCCGACGGTCTCGCCGGTCCGATGGCTCTGCTCATCATCGTGCTGCTGGCGATCGCGACGGTCCTGTTGATCCGAAGCATGAACAAGCACCTGCGCCGGCTCCCGGAGCGGTTCCCCGATCAAGGCAGTCCCGAGCCGCCCGCCGCCGAACCCGTTGCGCGGTCCGACGAGACGTCGTGATCCACGGGCTCGAAATATCCGTCCTCCACGACATCTATCGGGCATTCGGCCAGGCTCGTAGCTGACGGCGGCCCCCCGCGTGGCTTAGCCTTCGCCGGGAGGCTGCGCGCCTGTCGACCATGCGTGGGAAGGGGGCGGGTCGGAGATGCGTACCATCGTCCCGCCTTCCCGGCGGGTCCGGAGCCGCAGGTGAGGCTCCTCGGCGGGATCGGACGTGCGCTGGGCCTGGTCCGGCTGGGCTGGCGGCTCCAGGTGCTGTACGCCTGGGTGATCCCGGCCGCGATCGTGACCGCGGTGGGCGCCGCCGCGCTTCCGGGTACCCCGCCACTGCATACCGTCGAGCCGCTCCACCTGGGCTTCGCGCTCGCCGCGGCGACCATGGCCCAGCTCGCCCGGGTACGCGTCCGGGTCGGTACCACCCAGATCTCCCTGGGTTGGGGCGAGGCCGCCCTGATCGTGGTCCTGTACCTGATCCCGTACGGCTGGGTACCGGCGATGGTGCTCGTCGGGGTCCTCCTCGCCCAGCTCATCCTGCGGTTGTTCGGGGAAGTGCGTACCCCCGTCGCTCTTGCCTACAACGCGGCCATCCTGTCGCTGGCGGCGGCCGTCGCCACGGGCCTCGCGGCTCTGATCAATTCCCGGGTCCACGACACCGGCGGCCTGCGCATCGCCGCGGCACTGGTCCCGGCGGCGATCGTCTACACGGCCGTCAACCTCGTGCTGTTCGCCCTGGTCATGAGCCTGCGCACCGGGACCCCGTTCGGCGAGCTGGCCCGGCGTACGTTGCGCGGCAAGCTCCCGGTGATCGGCAGCAACATCGCGGTCGGTCTGTTGATCGTGGTGATGAGCGGCGAGGACCCGTGGTGGCTGGTGATCCTGCCGCCGGTGCTCTGGCTGCTGCGCGGCGCGTACGCCAACCGGCTACGTGCCGACGACGAGCGCCGGGGCTGGGAGCTGTTCTCCCGCTCCACCGAGGCGCTCAACCAGCTTGACGAGGCCGGGGTCGCGCAGGCCGGCGTACAGGGCGCGACGCTGCTGTTCCCGTCCGCCGTCGCCGAGGTACGGGTGCTGCGCCCGGACGGGGTGACCTGGAGCTACCGGGGTAGCTCCGACACGGCCGTGCAGAGCGCGGCCGCGCTGGACATGCCGGCCGGGCGGCTGGCGGTGACCCGGCGGCTGGGGGTCGGCGGCGCCCCCGTGGGCGAGCTGCGGCTGCACTTCCAGGGCCCGGTCGAGCTGTCCGACCGGGAGACCGCGCAACTGTCCGCGTTCTCCGACGCGCTCGCCGCGGCGCTGCACGACGCCGCCTCGCACCGCGAGCTGCAGGCCCTGCTGGCCAAGCACCTGCACGCCGCCGCGCACGACCAACTGACCGGGCTGCCCAACCGGGACACCCTCCTGACCCGGGGCAACGGGCAGCTTCGGGCGCTGGACCGGGATACCCCGGTCGCGTTGCTGCTGCTGGACATGGACCACTTCAAGGAGGTCAACGACACGCTCGGGCACGCGGCCGGGGACCGGCTGCTGCGGGTACTGGCGGCGCGGATCGGCGGGTTCGCGCGCGGTGGCGAGCTGGTCGCCCGGCTGTCCGGGGACGAGTTCGCGGTGTTCGTGACCGCCCTGGCGGCCTCGCCCGACGACGGCGGGATGACCGAGGCGCTGCGCCGGGCCCGCGAGCTGGCCGACCTGGTCGCCATGCCGACCGAGGTGGTGGGGGTACCGCTGGCGATCGAGGCCTCGATTGGTGTGGTGGTCGCGCCGGCCGGCAGCATCGACATGACCGAGCTGCTGCGCCGGGCGGACATCGCCATGTACCAGGCCAAGCGCGGCGGGCACGCGGTGAGCTGGTACGACGGCTCCGGCGACCAGGCCAGTACCGACCGGCTGGCCCTGCTGGCCGAGCTGCGCGAGGCGCTCGCCGGCACCGGTCAGCTCGTGCTGGCCTACCAGCCGGCCATCGACCTGCACAGCTACGCGCCGACCGGGGTCGAGGCGCTGATCCGGTGGCAGCACCCACGCCGGGGCGAGTTGCTGCCCCGCGAGTTCATCTCGGTACTCGAACAGAGCGACCTGGTCGGCCCGTTCACCCGGTACGTCCTGGACCAGGCCCTCGCGATGGCCGCCACCTGGCTGGCGCAGGGACTGGCCGTACCCGTGTCGGTGAACGTGTCCCCGCGTAGCCTGCTCGACCCCGAACTGCCCGCGCAGGTGGCCGCGCTGCTCGTCCGGTACGGCGTACCCGCGCACCGGCTCGTCCTGGAGATCACCGAGACCGTGGTGGTACCCGAGCAGGACGCGGTCACCGCCGTCCTGGACAGCCTGATCGAGCTGGGCGTACAGCTGTCCGTGGACGACTTCGGCACCGGCTACTCATCGCTGAAGTTCGTCACCCGGGTACACGTGGACGAGGTCAAGGTCGATCGCAGCTTCGTCCGCCGGATGGTCGAGTCGCCCGAGGTCATGGCGATCATCAAGATCACCGTTGACCTCGCCGGCCAGCTCGGCGTACGGGTGGTCGCCGAAGGGGTGGAGACCGCCGAGCAGCGCAGTGCCCTCGCCGATGTGGGCTGCACCTCCGCGCAGGGGCACCTGTTCTTCGCCGCGCTACCGGCCGAGCGGATCACCGGTACCCTCGCCGAGCTCACCCGCAACCAGGGCGGCAAGATCATCCCGTTCCGCAACGAAGGCGCCTCGTAGCCGGTGCCCGACGAGACCGAGGAGCTCGCCGGCAACGTCGGGGGAGCGGTATGGGTCGGCGACACCGTACGCGGGCCGACCGGCCCCTGGACTCCGGCCGTGCATGCCCTGCTGGGTCACCTCGCGCCCCGGATCCCGTACGTCCCGGCGGTCCTCGGCATGGACGAGCG
>VAXX01000573.1 GCA_005885115.1 Actinomycetota bacterium
CGCCCACCCGCAACCGCTACCTCGGCCCGTTGATCGCCAGCGTCGCGGTGCTCGTGCTGCTGATCGGCGCGATCGTGGTTCTGGTGATCGTGCGTTCCGGCAAGCACGACGTGGCCACCGGCCCCACCGGTACCCCGACCGGTCCGGTCGGTACGGCACCGGGCGCCGCGATCGACCCGTGCCTGGTCGGCACCTGGCAGGCCGCCTCCGAGCGTCAGCAGCAGGACTATCCGAGCATCGGCCCGGTGACCATGATCGGTAAGGGTCAGGTCAGCCACATCTACCCGGACGGGCAGGTGGACGACGACTGGTCACAGGCCACCCCGTACACCGGCTCGTACAGCGGGCACTCGATCACGATGGTGGTCACCGGCACCGTCCACTCGACGATCACCACGGCCAACGGCACGCTGTCCATCCACGACCCGACGCCCAACGGCTCGGTGGTCTTCACCGTCGACGGCGCCCAGGTCGGCAGCGCCATCCCACTGTCTGTGGACAGCGACCCGGTGCAGTACACCAGCCTGAACAACACGGCCACCGAGCACACGTCGCAGTACGACGTGACGCTGACCAAGACCAGCCCGAACCCGTAACGGGCTCAGACGGCCACCGGGTGCCGCTGGTGGTGCGCCCGCCCGGCGACCCGGCTGGCGGCCGCCCAGTACCAGCCGGTCAACACCAGGTAACCGGCCGAAACCAGCAGGAGCGCCGGGACCGAGCGGCCGGTCTCCGGCAGCATCAGCGCGGCGAAGAACAGGCCGAGCACGAAACACAGGTTGTACGAGGTGTCGTTGACGCTGAACACCCGGCCCCGGAAATCGTCCTCGCACTCCTGCTGGATCGCGGTGTCCACGACGATCTTCGTACCCTGCGCCGCCAGGCTCATGAAGAACGTCGCGAAGACCAGCAGCAGCGGCTGGAACGGCAGGCCGAGCGCGAAGACCAGGACCCCGACCATGCCGATCAGGATCGTGATCCACCGCCAGCCGCCGATCCGGGCGGTGATCGGCGGGGTGAGGAACGCGGCGAGCAGCGAACCCAGCCCGCCGGCCATCACGATCTGGGCCAGGCCCGACAGCGCCCGCGAGTCGTTGCCGGGGTAGAAGTAGCGCCGGTACAGCAGCAGGGTCGACAGCGCGAGGACGCCGTACAGGATGCGGAACAGGCCCTGCGCGATCATCGGGTACGCGGCGACCGGCCGGGCCCCGAGGTGGCGTAGCCCGGCGACCATGCCCCGTACCACCGTCCCGATCGCGGCGAACAGCCGGTGCGCGATCCGCTCCTCGTCCTCGGGGCCGAGGTCGTGGTGCCCGAACGAGACGTACGCCAGCAGGGCGGACCCGGCGTACCCGATGGCACCGCTGGCCGCGAGCCCGGCGTACCCGTGGAAGCTCTTGTGCAGCACCGTGTTCAGCGTCAGCCCGGCCACCCCGAGCCCGATCGAGTAGCAGACCGTACCCATCGTCGTGGCCAGCGCGTTCGCGGTGACCAGCCGGTCCTCGGACACCACGTGTGGTTGGGAGGCGGACAGGCCGGCGAGGACGAACCGGTTGATCCCGATGATCAGGAGCGCACCGAGGGCGTACGGCGCCGAGGTGTCCAGCCCGTACCAGGTCAGCAGCGCCATCGGGAGGACCAGCCCGGCCCGGATCAGGTTGGCCCCGTAGATCACGGTGCGGCGGCTCCACCGGTCCAGGAACACCCCGACGAACGGCCCGACCATCGAGTACGGGACGAGCAGGATGGCGAAGCCGGCCGCCACAGCGACCGCGCTGCTGGCCTTCTCGGGGTTGAACAGCAGGCCACCGGCGAGCGCGGCCTGGAAAAGTCCGTCACCGAACTGGCTGATCATCCGGACGCCGAGGAGCCGCCGGAACGGCTGGCTACCCAGGACGGCCCGCAGGTTTCCGTTCGATGACACGCCTTGAGCCTACGGGGCGGATGCCGCTCCTGTCGGTGGAGCCCGGACCGGGACGGCGATCGCCCGGCCCCGCGCGGGGACCGGGCGATCTCCGTCGCTGAGTGGTTACTTGGTCGTACCCTCGACCCGTTGGCCGCCACCGACTTGGTGAGCGAGCTGGCGCCGTCGGTCGAGATGACGGTGATCTTGTCGATCGCGCTCATCGGTGCCGCGGCCTGCTTGACCACCTCGGGCAGTACCCGCACCAGCAGGTCCAGTACCGCCGCCTCCCCGTACTGGTTGAACGCCTCCGCCTTGGCCTGCATCGCCTCGGCCTCGGCCTGGCCGCGGGCGAGGATCGCGGACGCCTCCGCCGTACCCTCCCGCTCGACCGCGTCGGCGATCGCGGTCCGCCGCCGCTGCTCCGCCTCGCCCTGCTTGGCGCCCTCGATCGCGGCGGCCTCGGCCAGCGCCGCCCGCCGGGCCCGCTCGCCCTCACCCATCAGCCTCGCCTGCTCGGCGTTGGCCTGGGCGGCCGCGATGGTGGCCTGCCGCTCGGCGTCGGCCCGGAAGACCGCCGCGTTGCGGGCCGCCTCGGCCTCCTGCTCGGTCTTGTACCGCGCCGCGTCCGCCGGCTTGCGTACCTCGGTGTCGAGCTGGCGCTCCTTGAGCTCCGCGTTGCGCTCGGCGACCTTCTGCTGCTGGGTGAGGATGGCCTGCTGCCGCTCGGCCTCCGCGAGCGGGCCGGCCGCGGCGGACCGGGCCTTCGCCGCGTCGATCTCCGCCTGCACCTCGGCCTGCTTGAGGGCCAGGTTGCGCGACGACTCGGCGATCGCCTCCTCGGCCTTCATCCGCTCCGTCTCGGCGGTCTGCCGAGCCTGGGCCTCGGCGATCGCCGCGGCCTTGAGCACGCGGGCCGCTTCCGGCCGGCCGAGGTCCTGCAGGTAGGAGCCGGCGGTACGGATGTCCTCCAGTTGGAACGCATCCAGGATCAGCCCCTGATGGGTCAGGGCACTCTCCGCCTCCTCGGCGACGTGCGCCGCGAACGCGGCCCGGTCCCGGATGATCTGTTCGACGGTGAGCCGGCCGACCACCGACCGGAGCGCGCCGGAGAGCACCTGTCCGGTGAACATCTCGATCCGGTCCTGCTGGTGCAGGAACCGCTGCGCGGCCGGGCGGATCATCTCGGCGGTACCGCCGACCTTGACGATCGCCACCGCGTCGGCGTCACAGCGGATGCCCTGCGCGCTGACCGCGCCGGTGACCGACACCGGGATCTCCCGGCTGGACAGATCCAGCTGGTGCAGCCGCTGGACCACCGGCATCACGAAGACCGCCGCGCCCATGACGACCTTCTGGCCGGACAGGTCGGTGACCGTGGTGCCGTCCGCGGCCCGGATGGACCGGCCCTTGCGGCCGGTGACGATGAAGGCCTCGTTGGGCCCGGCCACCTTGATCCGGGAGAGCACGAACATGGCGATGAACAGCACCAGGAGTACGGCGCCGGCGATCGCGATGATCAGGGGGGACATCGTTCCTTCTTCTCTCGTCCAGCTTCACTGGACACTCGGACTGGGCTCGACCAGAACGCTGGTCGGGCTGGGTACCTCGATCACGAAGATCCGGGTACCGCGGGCGAGCGGCTGGTCCGCCCGCGCGTTGAACTTGATCTCCTGGCCGGCGATCGCCAGCCGTACCTCGCCGTACCCGCGCTCCGGCACCGGCGTGATCACCACACCCGACGCCCCGACCAGGTCAGCGCTGGTCAGCGTGGCGTCGGTGGCCATGTTC
>VAXX01000042.1 GCA_005885115.1 Actinomycetota bacterium
ACCCAAGGCGAGCGCGCCCGGATCAGCTCGATAACGCTGTCCTTGCCGACCCCCGAGGGGCCGGAGAGGACGGTGAGCCGGGCTACCGGGCGCGCATCGTCGTGGTTGCTCACTGCTTGTTTCTACCCTGTCCGGCTCACTTGCCGGCAGCGAACTCCCCAAGCAGTGCCTTACGCTGCTGATCGCCCAGACCGCGCAGGCGGCGGCTGTCGGCGATCTTCAACTTCTCCATGATCTGGGTCGCCCGGATCTTGCCGATTCCGGGCAGCGCCTGCAGCACGGCCGAGACCTTCAGCTTGCCGACGACGTCATCCGTCTCGGCCCGCTCAAGGACCGCCGCGAGCGTAGTCTTGCCCGCCTTGAGCTGCTCCTTCAGCTCAGCACGGGCTTTGCGGATCTCCGCAGCCTTCTCCAGCGCGGCGGCACGCTGTTCGGGGCTCAGTGTGGGGAGCGGCACCAGTTCTCCTCAGGTCCCTCTCGCCGACCGCCTCGTCGCGGCCGGCTTGAATCGTGGTGTGCGGGTGATTCCCAGCGCCGGGAAAACTAGCGGTCAACGCCGGTTTCGGCAACGCCGGGGTCCACCATAGGGCGTACCTGGTCAACCGTGGTGTCCGCGAGCGCGTCCCGGCACGCGGAAAGAATTCGGGCGGTCGCGGCGCGTAGCGCTGCCGGATCCGGACCGGCGGAGAGGATCTCGCGCGACGCCGAGGGAAGCACTCCGGACAGGTTCGGACCGAACACCTGGCGTAGTCCGGCGGCGGTACCGCCCTGCGCGCCGAGGCCCGGAGCCAGCAGCGGGCCATTGATCGACGTGAAGTCCTCGCCGGTCGCCCCGACCGTCGCGCCGACCACCGCCCCGATGCTACCCATCGGGTACGCACCTGCATTGACCTGGGCAACTTCATCGATCATGAGCTGCGCGACGGTACGCCCGTCGGCCGTCCGGGCGTGCTGAACGGACGGTCCTTCGGGGTTGGAGGTGAGCGCCAGGACGAAGACTCCGCCGCCGTACGCGAGGGCGATGTCGATCATCGGACGCAGCGCCCCGAAGCCGAGGTACGGGCTGGCGGTAACCGCGTCGGCACAGAGCGGGCTCGATGGATCGAGGTACGCGTCGGCGTACGCCTGGATCGTCGAACCGATGTCCCCCCGCTTGACATCAAGGAGTACGAGGGCTCCGGCACGTCGTAAGTGTCGGATAGTTGACTCTAGAACCGCGATGCCCGATGCCCCGTGCCGCTCGTAGAACGCCGACTGGGGCTTGAAAATCGCGACATCTCCCCCGAGAGCGTCCACCACTGTGCGATTGAACGACTCCAGACCGTCAGCATCGTCGGGAAGTCCCCAAGCGCGCAAAAGCCCCGGATGCGGATCGATACCGACACAGAGCGGTCCCCGCTCCGCCATCGCCGCGGACAGCCGGGCGCCGAACGCCTCCATGACCTCTCCCATCAACCGGCCAGCGCCGCCGCGGCGACCGCTTCCGTGATCTTTTTCACGTCCTCGTCCTCGGTGACGTAGGGCGGCATCGTGTAGACGAGGTCGCGGAACGGGCGCAGCCAGACCCCGTACGCCGCCGCGGCCTCGGTCGCCGGCCCGAGGTCCACCTCGTGGTCGAGCTGCACCACGCCGATCGCGCCGAGCACGCGTACGTCCCGGACGCCGGTACGGCCCCGCAGCGGCTCCAGGCCGGCGCGCAGGCCGGCCTCGATGCGCGGCACGTCGGTACGCCAGCCACCGGCCTCCAGCACGTCGAGCGAGGCGTTGGCGACGGCGCACGCCAGCGGGTTGCCCATGAAGGTCGGCCCGTGCGCCAGGGCGGGAAACCCACCCGCGCGGATGCCCTCGGCGACGCGCGCGCCGCACAGGGCGGCGGCCAGGGACAGGTACCCGCCGGTCAGCGCCTTGCCCACGCACATCACGTCGGGGCGTACGCCGGCGTGCTCGGCCGCGAAGAACGCGCCGGTACGCCCGAAGCCGGTGGCGATCTCGTCGAAGACCAGCAGAACCTGGTACCGGTCGCACAGCTCCCGCAACACCCGCAGGTACCGGGGGTCGTGGAAGCGCATCCCGCCGGCCCCTTGGACGACCGGCTCGACGATGACCGCCGCGAGCTCGGCGGCGTGCTCCGCCACCGCCCGCTCCAGCGTCGCCACGTAGGACTGGTCGAACTCGACCGGCGGCGGCGGGACGAAGACCTGCTCGGGCAGGACACCGCGCCACAGCGCGTGCATCCCGCCCTCGGGGTCGCACACGCTCATCGGGTGGAACGTGTCGCCGTGGTACCCGCCCCGCCAGGTCAGTAGCCGGTGCTTGGCCGGGACACCGAGCGAACGCCAGTACTGCAGGCACATCTTGATCGCGACCTCGACGCTCACCGATCCCGAGTCGCACAGGAACACGTGGTCCAGCCCGGTCAGCTCGACCAGGCGGGCCGCGAGGCGTACCGCCGGCTCGTGGGTCAGGCCGCCGAACATCACGTGGCTCATCCGGCCGAGCTGGTCCCGGACGGCGGCGTCGAGCACCGGATGCCGGTACCCGTGGATCGCCGCCCACCAGGAGCTCATCCCGTCGACCAGCTCCCGCCCGTCGGCCAGCCGCAGCCGTACCCCCGCCGCGCTGTCCACCACGTAGGGGTCGCGAACGCCGGGCATCGGCGCGTACGGATGCCAGACGTGCGCCCGGTCCAGCGCCAGCAGCTCATCTGGTCGCACGGCTGATCGCCCTCACCAGACCCGGGCCGGCGTAGACCAGGCCGGTGTAGAGCTGCACGAGGCTGGCCCCGGCGTCGAACAGGCGCAGCGCGTCGTCGGGCGTGAGGATCCCGCCGACCCCGATCACCGGCAGCTCGGTGCGCTTGGCGATGAAGGTGACCACCTCGCGGGCCCGCTCGGTCAGCGGCCGCCCGGACAGCCCGCCCGCCTGGGCGGCCAGCGCGGCGTCCGCGGGGACCAGGCCGTCGCGCGACAGCGTGGTGTTGGTGGCGATCAACCCCGCGACACCCCGGGTGGTACAGACGTCGAGCAGCTCACCCAGCGCGTGGTCGGTCAGGTCGGGGGCGACCTTCACGAGTACGGGCGTCGTCCCGGCCTCGGTACGCAGGGCGCCGAGCAGCTCGTCCAGCGCCGCCCGGTCCTGAAGGGTACGCAGGCCCGGGGTGTTCGGGGAGCTGACGTTGACGGCCACGTAGTCGGCGTACGGGCGCAGGGCGCGCAGGGAGTACAGGTAGTCCTCGACCGCCTCGTCCAGCGGCGTCGCCTTGGACGTGCCGAGGGAGATGCCCAGCGGCACGGGCAGCGGTCCGAGCCCGGCCAGCCGCTGCGCGAGCGCGTCCGCGCCGGCGTTGTTGAAGCCCATCCGGTTGACGATCGCCTGGCTGGCCGGGGCCCGGAACAGCCGTGGCTTGGGGTTGCCGGGCTGGGGGTGGCGGGTCACCGTACCCACTTCGATGAAGCCGAAGCCCAGCGCGGGCCAGACCGGCAGCGCGCGGCCGTCCTTGTCCATCCCGGCGGCCAGGCCCACCGGGTTGGGGAAGCGCACGCCGAAGACGGTGCGTGGCGCGGCCACCGCGTAGCGCCGCCGCAGCGGCGCGAGCGCGGCCGGGTGGCGGGACAGCGCGGCCAGCCGGCGCAACGTCCACTCGTGCGCGGCCTCCGGGTCGCCGCCGCCGATCCGGAACAGCAGCCGCTGGTACCCGCTCATGGCCGGTTCATCCCCCGGTCGCCCGGCGCAGCGCCGCGTGCAGCTCCTGGAGCGGGCGTACCGACATCTCGCCCCGGATGAGCGCCTCGATGCCCATCACCGCCGCCGAGGCACCCGGCACGGTCGTGATGCACGGGATGTCGGCGGCGACGGCGGCGCTGCGGATCTCGTACCCGTCCATCCGGGCGCCCGAGCCGTGCGGGGTGTTGATGACCAGCGCCACCTCGCCCGACTCGATCATCGTGACCGCGTGCCGGGCACCGTGCGCGTCCTCGAAGTGCTTGGCCACGATCTCGCAGGCGATGCCGTGCCGGCGCAGCACCTCACCGGTACCGGCGGTGGCGACGATGTCGAACCCGAGGTCGGCCAGCCGCTTGACCGGGAAGATCATGCCGCGCTTGTCCCGGTTGGCCACGGTGACGAAGACCTTGCCGGTGGTCGGCAGCGAGCCGTACGCGGCGGCCTGCGACTTGGCGAACGCGTGCCCGAAGCTGGTATCGATACCCATCACTTCGCCGGTGGATTTCATCTCCGGCCCGAGCAGGTTGTCCACGCCCTTGCCGGCCGGGGTACGGAAGCGCTTGAACGGCAGTACCGCCTCCTTGACCGCGATCGGCGCGTCCGGCGGCAGGATCCCGCCGTCGCCCTCGGGGATGAGGATGCCCTCGGTGCGAAGCTCGGCGATGGTGGCGCCGAGCATGATCCGGGCGGCCGCCTTGGCCAGCGGTACCGCGGTCGCCTTGGACACGAACGGTACGGTCCGGGACGCGCGGGGATTGGCCTCCAGGACGTACAGCATGTCGTCCTTGAGCGCGTACTGGACGTTGAGCAGTCCCCGTACCCCGATCCCGCGGGCGATCGCCTCGGTGTACCCGCGTACCGCGTCGATGTGCGTGGCGGCCAGCGTGATCGGCGGTAGGGCGCACGAGGAGTCACCGGAGTGGATCCCGGCCTCCTCGATGTGCTCCATCACCCCGCCCAGGTACACGGCGCCGGTGGCGTCGCACAGGGCGTCGACGTCGATCTCGATGGCGTCGTCCAGGAACCGGTCCACCAGGACCGGATGCGAGGGCGAGATGTCGGTGGCCCGGGTGATGTACCCGCGCAACGTCTCGTCCTCGTAGACGATCTCCATGCCCCGGCCGCCGAGCACGTAGCTGGGCCGGACCAGGACCGGGTACCCGATGGTGTCGGCGATCGCCTTGGCCTCCTCGTACGAGGTCGCCGTGCCGTACGCCGGGGCGCGCAGCCCGGCCCGGTCGAGCAGGGCACCGAAGGCGCCGCGGTCCTCGGCCAGGTGGATGGACTCCGGTGGGGTGCCGACGATCGGTACCCCCGCGTCCTTGAGCCGTTGCGCCAGGCCCAGCGGAGTCTGGCCACCGAGCTGGACCACGACGCCGACCACCCCCGGCCCCCCGGCCGCCTTGCCCGAGGTGTCCTCGGCGTGCCAGACCTCCAGCACGTCCTCGAAGGTCAGCGGCTCGAAGTAGAGCCGGTCGGCGGTGTCGTAGTCGGTGGAGACGGTCTCCGGGTTGCAGTTGACCATGACCGTCTCGTAGCCCGCCGCACGCAGGGCCATGACCGCGTGTACGCACGAGTAGTCGAACTCGATGCCCTGCCC
>VAXX01000574.1 GCA_005885115.1 Actinomycetota bacterium
TGATCAACATGGAGTTCCTCCAGTTCCACCCGACCGGGATGGTCTGGCCGCCGTCGGTGAAGGGCATCCTGGTCACCGAGTCGGTCCGCGGTGACGGCGGGATCCTGAAGAACTCCGAAGGCAAGCGGTTCATGTTCGACTACGTACCCGACGTCTTCCGCAAGCAGTACGCGGAGACCGAGGAGGAGGCGGACCGCTGGTACACCGACCCGGACAACAACCGGCGCCCGCCGGAGCTGCTGCCCCGCGACGAGGTCGCGCGCGCGATCAACTCCGAGGTCAAGGCCGGCCGGGCCACGCCCGCCGGCGGCGTATACCTCGACATCGCCTCGCGCCGCTCCCCCGAGTTCATCCTCAAGCGCCTTCCGTCGATGTACCACCAGTTCAAGGAGCTGGCCGACGTCGACATCACCAAGGAGCCGATGGAGATCGGACCGACCTGCCACTACGTGATGGGTGGCGTGGAGGTCGACCCGGACACGGCAGCTTCAGCCGGTACCGTCGAGGGTCTGT
This sequence comes from Actinomycetota bacterium, assembly GCA_005885115.1. Taxonomy (GTDB): domain Bacteria; phylum Actinomycetota; class Actinomycetes; order Mycobacteriales; family Micromonosporaceae; genus AC-43. Next base: position 514 of record VAXX01000574.1, read on the forward strand.
TCGCCGCCGGTGAGGTCTCCGGCGGGATGCACGGCTCCAACCGCCTGGGCGGCAACCCCCTGTCGGACCTGCTGGTCTTCGGCAAGCGGGCCGGCGAGTACGCGGCCCTGTACTGTGACGGCCTGACCAGCCGCCCGACGCCACCACAGGCGAGCGTCGACGCGGCCCTGGAGACGGCCCTGGGCCCGCTGACCCGGGACGGTGGGGAGAACCCGTACGACGTCTGGCACGACCTCCAACAGGTCATGCAGGACCTCGTCGGGATCATCCGGCGCAAGTCCGAGCTGGAGGAGTCGCTCAAGCTGCTCGGCGAGATCAAGGAACGGATCCCGAAGGTGAGCGCGCCCGGTGGCCGGCGGTTCAACCCCGGCTGGCACCTGGCGCTGGACCTGCGCAACATGGTGATCGTCTCGGAGGCCACCGCCAAGGCGGCGCTGGAGCGGGAGGAGTCGCGCGGTGGGCATACCCGCGAGGACTTCCCGGCGATGGACCCGACCTGGCGGCAGGTCAACCTGGTCTGCGCGCTGACCCCCGGCGGCGACGTGGCTCTGATACGCTAGCCGGTACCCGCGCTGCGCCCGGAGCTGCTCGGCCTGTTCGAGCTGTCCGAGCTGAAGAAGTACATGACCGATGAGGAGCTGGCCTCGTACCAGCCCGCGAAGGACGGTGAGTGATGGGCTCGGTACGCCATTTCCGGGTCTGGCGCGGTGACGAGACCGGCGGAGCGCTGGAAGACTTCCAGGTCGAGGTCAACGAGGGCGAGGTCGTCCTCGACATCATCCACCGGCTCCAGGCCACCCAGGCGCCCGACCTCGCGGTGCGGTGGAACTGCAAGGCCGGCAAGTGCGGCTCCTGCTCGATGGAGATCAACGGCAAGCCGCGGTTGGGCTGCATGACCCGGATGTCGGGCGCGGGAACTGCCGGCGTTCGCGCCGCCGGCCGACGTGAAGCCCGGCGAGTACCGGATGGCACAGGTCGACGTCGAGCGCTCGCAGGAGTTCCGCAAGTGCATCGAGTGCTTCCTCTGCCAGAACACCTGCCACGTGGTACGCGACCACGAGGAGAACAAGGCGGCCTTCGCCGGCCCGCGGTTCTTCATCCGGGCGGCGGAGCTGGACATGCACCCGCTGGACGCGCGCCCGGACCGCAAGGAGTTCGCGGTGCAGGAGCAGGGCCTGGGGTACTGCAACATCACCAAGTGCTGCACCGAGGTCTGCCCGGAACACATCAAGATCACGGACAACGCGATCATCCCGATGAAGGAACGAGTGGTCGACCGCCGGTACGACCCGCTGGTCTGGCTGGGCCGCAAGATCCTCCGGCGGGATCAGGTCTCGTAGCAGGGGCGGGCTTCGGCCCGCCCCTGCTCTCCATTATCCGAGGTGCCGTTCCAGCGCCGCGACGATGGGCGCGTCGGCGGGTAGCCAGTCCACGTCGTAGAGCTGCGCGGCGCTGAGCCAGCGCAGCTCGGCGTGCTCCAGGCGTTGGGGCCGCGCCCCGTCGACGAGCGTGGCCAGGTACACCTTGAGGATCGCCCGGCCGTGTGCCAGCGGTACGTCCTCCCCCACGCGTACCCCGACGTCGACCTGTACGCCCAACTCCTCGACGCACTCCCGGATCAGCGCCTCGACCTCGGTCTCCCCCGGCTCGACCTTCCCGCCGGGAAACTCCCATCGGCCGGCGACCTCCGGCGGATCGGCCCGCGCACACGCCAATACAAGGCCATTCTCGACAATTGCCGCACCCACGATGATCCGCTGTATCGGCCGTTCGGTCTGCACGGGGCATCAGCCTGCCAGACAAAAGAAAAAGTCGGTGTCCTGCACTGCCCTCTCCCGCCGGAGATGACCAAATTGTGGCCGTGGACACGCGGTGGGCTCGGGATAACACTGGGGGGCGCGAACGACAACAGTACGGCGACGGTTTGGCCACAAGCCGGCAACGACGCCAGGGGGAGGTGAGCCGTGCGCGCCCGTCGACGGGATGAACTCGGGACTGACTACCTGACCGATGCCCTGGCGTTGCTGACCGGATGGACCAGGGACGGGTGGGAGATCAAACGTACCCTCCGCCTGGACGAGGCGCAGCACGCCGCGCTCACCGAACGGGTCAAGGTGGTCGCCGACGCGCTCCAACTGCGCCCGACGATCCGGCGCATCGAGGGAGTCACCCAGATCATGGTGGGTACGCCGACCGGCGCCCTCACCGCCGGCGAGGTGACCCTGGCCGCGCGGATCGAGGACGTGTACCGCTCCGTCACTTCCGGCTAGACGTTGAATCGGAACTCCACCACGTCGCCATCGCGCATGACGTAGTCCTTGC
>VAXX01000043.1 GCA_005885115.1 Actinomycetota bacterium
CGCAGGTTGCCGCGCAGCAGGTCCCAGTCGAAGTAGTGCGGCTCGTGGCAGTCCTCGCACTCGATGACCAGCCCGCGTACCCCCACCGGGTTGAGGAGGGCCTGGTAGATCTCCAGATCGGCCAGGTCTTCGAGCACGTCCTCGCGCTCCGCCGGGGTCAGCGGGTCGTTGCCGTCCTCGGTCTCGACCTCGTCGAGGTCGGCGAGTTCGTTGGACGGATCCGCAGGGTCGCCCGCGAACGGATCGATCGGCTCCTCGTGCACGCCTCCACCGTATCGCCGAACGTAGGCGAACGCTGCATGGTGTCGCCCGACACGGCTGGTCGGGGCCCTGGGTACGATGTGGGGGCGAACCGCCAAGAATTTCGCCTAGAGCGAACAGTCCAGGAGACCAGCCGTGCGTGACATCGTGGAGATCGGGCTGGGCAAGTCCGCCCGCCGGGGGTACCACCTGGACGAGATCGCCATCGTGCCCAGCCGCCGCACCCGCGACGTGGACGACGTGTCCACCGCCTGGCAGCTCGACGCGTACCCCTTCCGGATCCCGTGCGTGGCCCACCCGTCCGACGCGACGGTCAGCCCCGCCACCGCCGTCACCCTCGGCCGGCTCGGCGGCCTGGGCATCCTCAACGTCGAGGGCCTGTGGACCCGGTACGAGGACCCGACCAAGATCCTGGAGGAACTCGCCGGCCTGGACGAGGAGGCGCCGGCCACCCGGCGGCTCCAGGAGGTCTACGCCGAGCCGATCCGGCCGGAGCTGATCGCCGAGCGGGTACGCGAGATCCGGGCGGCCGGCGTGACCGTCGCCGTACGCGTCTCCCCGCAGCACACCCTCACGCTCGCGCCGGTGATCCTCGACGCGGGTGTGGACATCCTGGTCATCCAGGGCACCCTGGTCTCCGCCGAGCACGTGTCCACAGTGGACGAACCGCTCAACCTCAAGGAGTTCATCGCCGACCTCGACCTGCCGGTCATCGTCGGCGGCTGCACCAACTACCAGACCGCACTGCACCTCATGCGAACCGGCGCGGCCGGGGTCATCGTGGGTGTCGGCGCCGACGAATGGTCGACCACCGACATGGTCCTCGGCATCCGGGTACCGATGGCCACCGCCATCGCCGACGCCGCCGAGGCCCGCCGCGACTACCTGGACGAGACCGGCGGCCGGTACGTCCACCTGATCGCCGACGGCGGTATCCGCACCTCCGGCGACATCGCCAAAGCGCTGGGCTGCGGCGCCGACGCGGTGATGCTGGGTGAGGCGCTGTCGGTCTGCGCGGAGGCCCCCGGCGGCGGCGCCTGGTGGCACTCGGCGGCATCCCACCCGAAGCTGCCGCGCGGCGCGTTCGGCGTGGCCCAGGAGCCGCTCGGGGAAATGGAGAAGCTGCTGTACGGTCCGTCCGACGACCCGGACGGCGGGCTGAACCTGTTCGGCGGGCTCCGGCGAGCGATGGCCAAGTGCGGCTACCGCGACCTCAAGGAGTTCCAGAAGGTCGCACTCGTCCTGGACCGGTAGCCGCTCCGGGGCGCAGACTGGGCCTCGTGCGGGCGTACGACGTGGTGGTGGTCGGCTCCGGGTTCGGCGGGAGCGTCGCCGCGCTGCGACTGGCCGAGAAGGGGTACCGGGTCGCCGTACTCGAGGCGGGGCGGCGCTTCGCCGACGACGAGCTGCCGGAAACCTCGTGGCAACTGCGCCGGTTCCTGTGGGCGCCCGCGCTGGGCTGCTACGGCATCCAGCGGATGAGCCTGCTGCGCAACGTTCTGGTGCTCTCCGGTGCCGGGGTCGGCGGTGGTTCGCTGGTGTACGCCAACACGCTGTACCGGCCGCCGCGCGGGTACTACGAGGATCGGCAGTGGCGGCACATCACCGACTGGGAAGCTGAGCTGGCGCCCTGGTACGACCAGGGCGAGCGGATGCTCGGGGTGACCACGTACGAGCGGGTGACCCGGGCCGACGAGGCGATGTACCGGGTGGCGCAACGGATGGGCGTGGGGGAGACGTACCACCCCACGCCGGTGGGTGTCTACTTTGGACAGTCGGGGGTGGACCCGTACTTCGGCGGTGCCGGACCGCTCCGGGACGCCTGCCGGCACTGCGGCGCGTGCATGACCGGGTGCCGGTACAACGCGAAGAACACGCTGGTGAAGAACTACCTGTACCTCGCCGAGCGGTTGGGCGTCGAGGTGTACCCGCTGACCACGGTGACTGCGATCGAGCCGGGGTACCGCATCCGTACGCCGAAGGGCGACTTCACGGCACCCGAGGTGGTGCTCGGGGCCGGGGCACTGGGCACCCAGCGGCTGCTGCACGCGATGAAGGCGAAAGGCCTGCTGCCCAAGGTTTCCGACCGGCTCGGCGCGTTGACCCGGACCAACTCGGAGGCGATCCTCGGCGCCCGGTCGATGCGCGGCGACGCCGACTTCACCGACGGGGTGGCCATCACCAGCTCGTTCCACCCGGACCCGGATACCCACGTCGAGCCGGTCCGGTACGGGCCGGGCTCGGGCGCCATGGGCCTGTTGCAGACCGTCCTGGTGGACGGGGACCGGTGGCGGCCGGCCCGGTGGTGGAAAGTGTTCCTGCGCAATCCGATCCGGAACACGCGGGCGCTGTCGGTACGCCGGTGGTCCGAGGGTACGGTCATCGCGCTGGTCATGCAGACGTTGGACAACTCGCTGACCGTCCACTATGGACGGAGTTGGTACGGGCGGCGCCGGCTCACCACGACCCAGGGCCACGGTGCGCCGAACCCCCGGTGGATCCCGGCCGGCAACCGCGCGGTACGCCTGCTCGCCGAGGAGATCGGCGGGGTACCGGGCGGGTCGTGGACCGACGTGTTCAACATCCCGGTGACCGCGCACATCCTCGGCGGCGCGGTGATCGGGGACTCCGTCGACTCGGGCGTCGTCGACGGGTACCACCGGGTCTTCGGTCATCCGGGTCTGCACGTGGTCGACGGCGCGGCGGTGTCCGCGAACCTCGGCGTCAACCCCGCCCTCACCATCACCGCGCAGGCCGAGCGGGCGATGTCGTTGTGGCCCAACAAGGGTGAGCCCGATCCGCGCCCGCCGCTCGGCGCGGCGTACCAGCGGATCGCGCCGGTGACCCCGAAGAACGCGGCGGTGCCCCGGACCGCGCCGGCTAGTCTCCGGACGGCAGCAGGTCAGTGAGCGTCTGCGCGTTGCGCTGCGCGAAGTCGCCACGGCAGTTGTTCATCAGGACGTGCGTCTGCGCCGTCTCCTGGGCCAACTTCGCCAGCTTCGGTACCCACGACTTGAGCTCCGGCTCGGAGTACAGGTACCCGAACTTCTCGTAGATGTCCTTGCTGGTCCACTTGTCGCTGTGCCCATGGAACCGCACCACCGCGAGGTCGCTGGTCGCGGTGAGCACCGGCGGGATCGAGCTCTTGTACCCCTGGGGCATGTCCACGCTGACGTACGGCAGGTGGTGCTTGCGCAGGAAATCCAGCGTCTCCGCCTGGTTGTCACCGGCGAACCAGCTCTCGTGCCGCAGTTCCACCGCGATCCGCAGCGGGCTGCACCGCTTGGCGACCTCCAGCAGGTACTGCTTGTTGGAGCGGCGGATGGTGAACCAGGGCGGGAACTGGAACAGGATGGCACCGAGCTTTCCGGCCGCCACCAACGGATCCAGCGCGGACAGGAACCGGGTCCACACGTCCTCGTACGCCTGCGGGGTCAGGTCGTCGGGGTAGATGTTGCGCTTCTCGGTCTCCGGGCGCAGGTCCTTGTAGATCGCCGACACCTTGGTCGGGTGTCCGGTCAGGAGGCTGAAAGCCTTGATGTTGAACAGGAATCCGGGCGGGCTGCGGTCGACCCACAGTTGCGCGGTCGACTCGGCCGGCGGGGAGTAGTACGTCGCGTCGACCTCGACGAGCGGGAACTGCCTTGCGTAGTAGGCCAACCGCTTCTCGGCGGTGTTCGCCGACTCCGGGTACCAGCCGGACGCGAGCAGTGTCTTGTCCGTCCACGACGCCGTACCGACAAGGATTCTGCCCATGCTCAGCCGCCGGACAGCTCAAGCAGTTTGGTGACCGTGTTCCAGTTGCGGACCGTCGGGCTGACCCCGAGCCGCCGGTCGGGCAGGACCATGGCGGCCAGCTTCGACCGGGCCATTCCATTGGCGTACCAGAGATAGATCTCGGCGCGGCCGGGCCCGATCGCGAACCGTTCCGGCTCGAGCGCGGCCGGGTCGACGTCGGCCAGCCGGTCCTTGCCCAGCGGTGCGGCCAGGAACGCCACCCCCATGCGCGCGTTGTCGGTGGCGAGGTCCGGGAACGGGTGCGCCTCGACGACCCTGCGCAGCTGGGCCGGGGTGCGGACCACGCAGTCAACCGGGAAACCGGCGGCCTCCTCGATGCCCTTCTCCAGGGCCCGGGTCACCTGGGCGACGCTGTCGGCGCTGCGGAACACCGCGTTGCCGCTCTGCAGGTGGGTACGCACGTCGGCGTACCCCAGCTCGGTCAGCCAGGCCCGCAGGTCGGCCATGGCCACCCGCCGGGCCGGACCGAGGTTGATACCGCGCAGGAAGCCGATGTACGTGTTCACCCACCCATCGTGCCCCAGATAGGATTCCGGGATGAAGAACCCGGTCCTCGTCGTCGACTTCGGCGCCCAGTACGCCCAACTCATCGCGAGGAGGGTGCGCGAGGCGCAGGTCTATTCCGAGATCGTCCCGCATTCGATGCCCGTACCCGAGATGCTGGCGAAAGACCCGGCGGCGATCATCCTGTCCGGTGGCCCCGCGAGCGTGTACGAGCCCGGCGCCCCCCAGATCGACCCGGCGCTGTTCGCCGCTGGCCCACACCGGCGGCCGCGAGTTCGGCGGCACCCCGGTCCGGCTGGAGCCGGGAAGCGTGCTGTTCCAGGGGCTCCCGGAGCACCAGGACGTGTGGATGAGCCACGGCGACTGCGTATCCGTTGCCCCACAGGGCTTCGCCGTCACCGGCGGCTCGCCGGGCGCGCCGGTCGCCGCCTTCGAGGACCCGAGCCGCCGGCTCGCCGGCATGCAGTTCCACCCCGAGGTCGCGCACACCGGGCACGGGCAGACCATCCTGACCCGCTTCCTGTACGAGCTCGCCGGCCTCACGCCGAACTGGACCAACGCCGGCATCATCGAGGAGCAGGTCGCCGCGATCCGGGCGCAGGTGGGGGACAGGGAGGTCATCTGCGGGCTGTCCGGCGGGGTCGATTCGGCGGTCGCCGCCGCGCTGGTGCACAAGGCGGTCGGGGACCAGCTCACCTGCGTGTTCGTCGACCACGGGCTGCTGCGCGCGGGCGAGGCCGAGCAGGTCGAGACGGACTACGTGAAGGCCACCGGCATCCGGCTGCACGTGGTCGAGGCCGCCGACCGGTTCCTCGCGGCGCTGCACGGGGTCACCGACCCGGAGCGGAAACGCAAGATCATTG
>VAXX01000578.1 GCA_005885115.1 Actinomycetota bacterium
CGAAGGACTCGGTTTGGATGGCGAGCAGATTGGGGACTTCCAGGTGTTCGGTGATCCGACCGAACGAGATGCGGCGGGGAGCGAAAGCGCTCGACGTACGAGTGGTCTTCGCAGGGCGGGAAGCTGCCAAGATGCGTCCTTCCGAGGACCGGTGGTGCTGCAAACGGCCGTTGTGCGTGCACTCCGAAAGGCCCCTGTTGAACTACCCGAAACGGGCAATCTACTCCGGGGCTTAGACGGAAGACAGCGCAAACTAGCAGTGTAGCCGAAAGGCGCACCGCTGTCGAGCCACCACCACGCGGTCAACCGAACGGGTCTCCCGGGGCAGATTCCCCGAGGCCACGCGTGGGGTGGTGCTCGCGCATCCGCGGAACGGTTGCGCACTTAGCGTGCCTGCCCGATGCCGGCCGCGTCAAGTGCTCTGTCGGTATCGCGGCCTGGCACTTGGGCCAGACCGGGTAAGGCGGCGCTTGACTGTGCGGGTGCGGCTGACCACTCAGCGCGCCGCGTTGACACCGGATCACCTTCACCTGATAGTAACGGCGTGATCACGGGGACCGCGTCGCGCGCGGTCGTGGGCCTCCTTCAGGCCCAGACCGGTCAGCTCGCGGACGACCTTGATGACCTGGATCTTCTTGCCACCGTCGCCCTCGAGGATGACGTCGAACTCGTCCTTCTCCTCCTCCGGCTCGGCGGCGGCGGCGCCACCGGCCGGACCCGCGGCGGCGATCGCCACCGGAGCGGCGGCCTTGACGTCGAAGGTCTCCTCGAACTGCTTCACGAACTCGGAGAGCTCGATCAGCGTCATCTCCTTGAACGACTCAAGGAGTTCGGTAGTGCTCAGCTTCGCCATGATGGGTCGGCATTCCTTTCGTACTCGCTGATTTGGTTACTCGTCGGCCGGAGCCGACCCACTGTTTTCGCGCTTGTCCTGCAGGGCCGCCACGGTGCGGACGGCCTGCGCCAGCGGGGCCTGGAACAGCGCCGCGGCCTTGCTCAGGTTGGCCTTCATCGCGCCGGCCAGCTTCGCCAGCAGGACCTCGCGGGACTCCAGATCGGCGATCTTGCCGACCTCGGCCGCGCTGATCGCCTTGCCCTCGAACACGCCGCCCTTGATGACCAGCAGCGGGTGTGCCTTGGCGAATTCACGCAGGCTCTTGGCCGCCTCGACCGGGTCGCCGGTGACGAACGCGAGGGCGGTAGGACCGGTGAACAGAGCGTCGAGGCCGGTGATGCCCGCCTCCGCGGCGGCCCGCTTGGCCAGCGTGTTCTTGGCGACCGCGTACGTGGTCTCCCGGCCGAGCGTACGCCGCAGGTTGGTGATCTGGGCGACGGTCAGGCCGCGGTACTCGGTCAGCAGCGTCGCCGACGAGCTACGGAACTGCTCGGTCAGCTCGGCGACCGCCGCCGGCTTGTCGAGCCGGATCTTGTCCGCCATGTCCCTCCTCTCGGTACTTTCAGGCTGGCGGTGCCGGCCCGTTCACGAGAGAAGCCCCGGCGCAGGGCGCACGGGGCATGGCATAGCCATTTCCATACACACCCTGCGCGGGTCGTCCGCTCGTGGCGGAGCCTTCGATCAGGGCACGCCCTGATGACCAGCGGTCTTCGGGTTGACCCCACCTGGCGGCAGGGCCGGGGTCGAGTGTAGGCGACGCGGGCGTCGCCGCCCAAATCAGATCCGATCCCGGCGCAGCCAGCCGTATCCGGCGACGGCCACCGCGGACCACAGCAGCGCCCACCCGGTCAGGCCGATCAGGCCGGGGACGGCGTCGTCGCCGGCCATGGTGCGGGCCGTCGCGACCAGGGGCGGAGCCAGCCATGGTACGGGCGAGCCGTGCAGCCCGAGCACGAACGCGAGGACCACCCCGCTGGCGAGTACGGCGGCTCCCCGGCCCGCCGTCCGGGTCAGTACCCGGCTGGCCAGTCCCCCGACCGCCGGCAGGACCAGCGCGAGCAGGATCAGCGGGAGTGCGGCCAGGGCCGCGGCCGACAGTCCGGCGGCCACCTCTCGGCTCGGACTGCCGAGCGCGCTCACCGCGATCCGGCGTTGCGCGTCGGGCTCGGCGTCCAGCAGCAGCTTCGCCTGCCACGCGAGGACCGGGAACAGCAGCAGGGCGGAGACGCCGTACGCCTCGGCCGGTGGAGCCTGCCCGCCGCCGTACAGGATGCCCAACAGGACCAGCGTGGTGATCAGCGGGACGATGAACCGGCCGGTGCGCAGGTAGGCGAGCAGCCGCATCCGGACCAGCGCCCTCATCGCTGCTCCTGGCTGGGCGTGTCCTGAGGCGGCATGCCGGCCGGCTTCTCCACGCTCACCACGCCGTCGGCGACGATCCACTCGGCGGCGCCGATCAGCCGTACGGTGTCCCCGCTGTGGTCACTGACCAGCACCGATCCGCCTTCCCGCAGTACCTCGTCGACGATCCCCGGTACGAG
>VAXX01000579.1 GCA_005885115.1 Actinomycetota bacterium
TATTTGCAGCGCCGGAGCGGGACTAAACGAGATTCCCGGGGCAGAGGCCGATAAGGCGACCTGCCCCGGGAACCAATAGCGGCAACGATTCAGACTGGGTCTATTCGACAGCTTCAGAAACCGCGGCTCGTCATCATCGAACCGCCGACGCCGGCCACGACCGGCACCGTCGAACTCGTTGTCGTACAACGCAGGAAGTCCTCATCAGGAGTCGAAACAAGGGCAGGCGGAAACCACCGCACCTGGACTGCGGTCATGTGGCTCATCGCCTCCCTTCGACTCCCGACCCAGAGATCGGTACGACACCAAGCCATGCGGCCGGTACGGGTCAGCCTGTCGACCACGACCTCCGCGCGCAACCGAATTCGGCGCCAACGATCCAGCGGCTACCGCGGCATCCGCAGGCCGACCGCCGGATAGCCCTTGAACGGAGTGAGTCGTGGGTCGTCGTCCGGCCACGGTCGGCCGGCCCGCTCGAGGATCACCAGCGAGACCTCGATGACCGGGGTCAGATGCGCGTGCAGGATCTGATGGTTGGACCGGGAGTACATGTCCAGCAGCCCGTCCACGAAGCCAGCGAACACGTCGGGGTCGATCTGCGTAACGTCTTCCGGCGTGGGCGTCAGCCCCGTCTCTTGACCGAGAACGTCGCCCACCACGCGGGCGAAGCCGGCGTAGACGAGACCGGCCCGACGGGCCGGGGACCACACCGTGTCCCCGGCCACTTCGAAGTCATGGCTCACGCAAACTCCGTGACTATCTCGACGTTGGGATGTGCCTGGCGCAGTTGTGCGACCGCGCTGTCGATCGCGCTCCGCAGAGTGGGATCCATACCGGGCGACGTAAACCGGAAACCGATCCGCGCATTATGGTAGAACGCCGGCAGGTACTGGCGCGCATCCAGGTAGGAGTTGAACTTCCTGATGATGTGCTTGTTGACCCAGTCTTGAATGTTGCCGGCCCTGGTCGCCGACTTCTCCTCCCACAGGGTGTTGCCTTCGATGTGGTCGATGTCGGTGATGGTACGCCCCGGAACGTTGGGGTCGTCGACCACGAAGTCCCGTTCGCCTTCGAGCGAGCCGGTCGGTGGCTTGGGCTTCGGCGCCGGTGGCTTCGGCTCGTCCTTGGGTACCGTCGGCTTGGGCTCCCACTTGGGAACACGCAGCTTCTCGGCGACCCTTCCGAGAAGGCCACCCAGCCAACGGCCGCCGACGGCTTCGTCGCCGCCGATCGGGATGAACAACTGCAGGACGGTACCGGTGATCGCGCCGTAGTTGTAGTACGGAGAGTTGGTGTCGACGCCGAGGTGTTCGCCGGCGAACTTGTCCCAGTCGTCGGCCAGGTGCAGCTTGACGCTGGCGGGCAGGCCGGGCTTGTCTTGCCAGTGCTGGTTCCAGTTGTAGATGCCGACGATCCCGTTCCATACACCGTCGATGGTCTCGGCACCGGAGCGGATGATGCCGGCGCCGAAGTCCCGCTCCCGGTCCTGCGCGGTATGCGGGGTTCCGTCGGTCTCGTACTGCCAGAGGTTGTATATCTTCTCGGTGACCCGGCACTGGACGTCCCACCAGTCGCAGTCACCGGACGGGTCGGCGTGGGTGAGCGGGTTGTCGTCGCCGTAAACGTAGCCGGCGACGGCCGGCTGGTCGACACCGTTCGCCATCGGGTCGACCGAGGTGAACCGCCCCGTCGCGATCGTGTAGTCCCTGGCCTGCAGGCCGCCGAACGGGTCGGTGAGTTGGAACAGTCGCTGGACCGCGCCGGACGGATCGGTGAGCGCGGTGGTGTTGCCGAACGGGTCCGGGAACAGCAGCGTCGTGTTCGCACCGGACTGTTGGGTGTACGGTGCGCCCCCGGGCTGGTAGGTGTACTTCGTCGTGGAGCTTCCGGTCTGTTCGCTGGCGAGCAGCGGCAGAACGGCGTTGACGTCCCACTGGTACCCGGTGTGTGTGGTGGTACCGCCATTGTCGGGTGTGGTGTCGGCGGACAGCCGGTTGCCCGCGCCGTCGGTGGTGTATGTGGTGTGCTTCTTTCCGTCGTCGACGGAGCTGAGGTGGTTGTCGAGGTCGTAGCCGTACTTCACGGAGCTGATCTGGGTCGTGTTGCCGTCCTGGTCGTAGGAGTAGCTCTGGGTGCCGTCCGGGCCGCCGGATCGGGTCTGGAGCTGGTCGGCCGCGTTGTACGTGTACTTCTCGGTAAAGCTGCCCGACCCCGACTTCTTCTTCGCCGTCCGGTTGCCGACCAGGTCGTAGGTGAACGACAGCTTGTTCGACGCGCCTGAGCAGGTGGTGACCTGGTAGCACATCGCGGTGAGCCGGTCGGCCTTGTCGTAGGTGAAGGCGTCGGAGCGGCTGGCCGAACCGAGGGTGGTGTCGACACGCGTGGGGTTGCCGACCTTGTCGCGCCTGAGCGTGTACCCCGTGATCGCCTGCTGGGCCGGTCCGGTGACGGTGAGCTTCGCGAGTCGGTCGGCGTTGTCGTAGGTACGCGCCTCGACGGTGCCGCCCGGTGTGGTCACCTGTGTGACGTTGCCGTCGGGGTCGACGGCGTACCGGGTGGTGCCGAGTGAGGTGGTGAGTGTGGCGGGCCGGCTGTCCACGTCGTACCCGAGCGTCTGGGCGCTGGCGTCGGGCATGGTGCGGGTGA
>VAXX01000044.1 GCA_005885115.1 Actinomycetota bacterium
CGAACACGATCGCGGGCGGCTTGGCGAACCGGCTCAGTACCCGGGCCAGCTCCATCCCGTCCAGGCCGGGCATCCGGATGTCGAGGAACACGGCGTCGATGTCGGCATCCCGCAGTACCCGCAACGCGCCGGTCGCGTCGCCGGCGGTGTGCACGGCGGCGACCCGCGGGTCGGCGCGCAGCAGGTAGGCCAGCTCGTCCAGCGCCGGCGGTTCGTCGTCGACGGCCAGCACCCGCAGCCCGGACACACTCATCGCCGGCTCCTCGCTACGCTCGGAGCCGCCGCTTCGGGCTCCGCGCTGCGCCCATGATTCCTGATCCGCACGGGATGAGCGGCTCCGCCGCGCTCGCACAACCCGCGCTCGCTCATGCCGCCCGCCCCGCGCGGACACCCGGATGGAACTTCGGTATCCGCATGCTCACCTTCGTCCCCGCGCCCGGCGCGGTCTCCACGACGAGCCCGAACTGGTCCCCGAACACCGACCGCAGCCGTTCGTCCACATTGGACAGTCCGACGTGCTGCCCGGCGTCGCTCGGCTCATCCGCCCCGTTGCCGAGGACGGCCGGATCCATGCCGACCCCGTCGTCCTCGACGGTCAGGTGGCACTCGGCACCGGCGTCGTGGGCGATGATGCTGACCGTACCCACGCCGGGCTTGCGTGACAGCCCGTGTCGCACCGCGTTCTCCACCAGCGGTTGCAGGCATAGGAACGGCAGCCCGACCGGCAGCACCTCCGGCGCGATCTGAAGCTTGACCTGCAGCCGCTCGCCGAACCGGGCCCGCTCGATGGTCAGGTACCGGTCGATCGAGCGCAGCTCCTCGGCCAGCGTGGTGAACTCTCCGTGGGCCCGGAAGCTGTACCGGGTGAACTCGGCGAACTCGAGGATCAGCTCCCGGGCGCGCTCAGGATCGGTACGCACGAACGAGGCGATCGCGGTCAGCGCGTTGTAGATGAAGTGCGGGCTGATCTGCGCGCGCAACGCCCGTACCTCGGCCCGCGCCAGCCGGTCCCGGGAGTTGTCCAGCTCCGCCAGCGCCAACTGGGCCGAGGCCCACCGGCCGGTCTCCCGGGTCGCCTGTACGAGTCCGGGCGCCGGCGGCCGGTCGGACAGCGCGGCGAGCGCCCCTTCGCTGCGCAGGGGTACCACCACGGCGCCCCGGATCACGCAGTCGACCTGGTCGCAGGGCATGTCACCGATCCCGAGTACGGTCGCCCGCCCGGTCGTCACGGCCTTGGCGGCGGCGGCGAGCACCTGGTCGCCGTGGTGCTCCCCGACCCCGTCGAAGGCGAGTACGCCGGTGGTGTCGGTGACGGCCAGCCCCCGCGCGCCGACCAGGGTACGCAGATGCCGTACCGCTTGGGTCGCGGTCGCGATGCCGCGCCGGCCCTGGAGGCGTACCACCGCGAAGACCGCCAACCCCAAGCCAGCCAGCAGCGCCCCCACCGCCACCGCCGCTGACAAGTTGGCTGTCACGTTTGTCAGTCTGTCTTCGTTCGGGGTTGTGGGAAAGACCTCTTGTGGTCACCCTCGTGGATTTGGGGGGCCGGGTGCCCACCGGAGCCCGCACCGCGGCCCCGAACCCCGAGAGCGGAACTAGTAAGCACCCTTGCTACGGAGAACGACCCCGATCGTCCGCCACATGATCGTCAGATCGAACGTGAGACTCCAGTTGTCCACGTAGTACAAGTCGAGACGCACCGCGTCGTCCCACGAGAGGTCGGAGCGGCCCGACACCTGCCACAGGCCGGTGATGCCGGGGCGGACGAGCAGGCGGCGGCGTACGTCGCCGAGGAAGTCGCCGTCCTCGGCGGGTAGCGGTCGGGGGCCGACCAGGGACATCTCGCCGAGCAGGACGTTGATGAGCTGGGGCAGCTCGTCGAGGGAGCTGGCCCGCAGGAAGCGGCCCAACGGGGTGATCCGCGGATCCTTACGGATCTTGAAGAACAGCCCGTCGCTCTCGTTCTGGTCCACGAGGGCGGCGAGCCGGTCCTCGGCGTCGACGTACATCGTCCGGAACTTCCAGACCCGGAACGTCTTGCCTTCCCGGCCGACCCGGCTCTGCCGGAAGTACACCGGACCCGGGTCGGCCAGCTTGATCGCCAGCGCGATGGCGGCCAGGACCGGGGACAGCAGCAGCAGGCCCAGGCCGGCGACCACCCGGTCCATGAGGTTCTTGAACAGCCAGCTCACCCCGGAGAGGGTCGGCTCCTCGACGTACAGCAGCGGGAGACCCTCGACCGGGCGTACGTGCACCCGGGGGCCCGCGATGTCGGTCAGTTGCGGGGCGACGACCAGGTCGACGCCGGTGCCTTCGAGCTGCCAGGCGAGCCGGCGCAGCTCGCCGGGCTCGGTGCTGGCGGCCCCGCAGACGGCCACGGTATCGGCGCCGAGCTCGTGGACGAGCGGTACGACCTCCCGACCGGCGTGTACCGGCACCGGACACTCGGCGGTACGCGCCGTGGGGTACCCGTCGGAGAGGTGGATCGCCACCGGGATCATCCCGGCGTTGCGGTTGCGGGTGACCGCCGTGTAGACCTCCAGCGCCTCGGCGAGCGATCCGACCAGGAGTACCTGGTGGCAGGCCCGGCCGTGCCGGCGCAGCAGCCCGAGCACCCGCCGGGCGGCGTACCGCAGGGTGGTGACGTACACCAGCCCCAGCAGCATCGACAGCGCGACGGTGAACCGGGACAGGTCGCCGGCCACCTTGGTGAGGAAGGCGGTCAGCGAGATGGTGGCGATCAGCGTGACGGCGGTACGGGTGACCCGCTTGAACTCGTCGGTGCCGATGCCCAGGTACCGGCGGTCGTACGCGCCGTTGCCCCACAGCACGACCAGCCAGGCCAGCGGCAGCAGGAGGTACGCGATGGCGTTGAACAGCGTGTGCTGGTGCTGGAAGCCGGAGGTGGCCTGACCGAGCCGGGAGACCGTGGTGAGGTTGGCGAGCGCGACGCCGATGAAGTCCAGGACGATGAGGGCCGCCGCGTACGGGCGGTGCCAGGTCGAGAGCCGCCGGTTGCGGAACCACGCGGAACGGGGGACCCCGTTGCCCCCGTTGGCCGGGGGGAGGATCTCGAAGGACTCCCCGAAACGCGGCTCGGTCATTCTTCTCCGGCTCGGCTTTGTCGCCGTTGGTTGGAGGCTCGTCGTCACCGTCGGTGTGTCCTCCCGCGCCGCGCTGGTACGCATGTCACCGAGCCCACGAGCCATGCCGCTGTGGTACCCGATCGTTGACGGTGCCATCAGTGTGCCATGGCCGGACTGTGTGCACGGCGTTGACCGGCCGACAGTAGTGCGTGTCCAGGATCCGTGTCGAGGCCCCGTCGGTACACGGACAGTAGCCATCCGATGACCGTTGCGCTGTATGTCCTGGAAACCCGCCCGTTACCGGATGAGCTTGGACAGCCGGCGATCGGCCAATGGTTTCCCGCCGGTCTGACAGCCCGGGCAGTACTGGAAGTTGGAGTCGTGGAAGGACACCTCGCGGATGGTGTCCCCGCAGACCGGACACGGCAGCCCGGTACGCGCGTGGACGGCCAGCCCCGAGCGCTTCTCCCCCTTGAGGGTCGCCGCCTGCTGGCCCACCGAGCGGGTCACCGCGTCGGTCAGCACCGCGCGCAGGGCGGCGTACAGGCGGTCGAGGGCCTCGGCGGAGAGCCGGTCGGTGATCGCGAACGGGGACAGCTTCGCGGCGTGCAGGATCTCGTCGGAGTACGCGTTGCCGACCCCGGCGAGGATGTCCTGCTCGGTG
Organism: Actinomycetota bacterium; assembly: GCA_005885115.1. GTDB lineage: Bacteria > Actinomycetota > Actinomycetes > Mycobacteriales > Micromonosporaceae > AC-43. The sequence continues at coordinate 3,751 of VAXX01000044.1, forward strand.
AGCACCCCCTTGACCTGCCCGCGCCGGGACTTGAGCCGCTGCTCGAACTCCTCCCGGGTGACCGCGAGCGCGTCCGGCCCCAGCCGCGCCACCCCGGGCACCTCGGCCGGGTCGCGGACCAGGTACGCGGCGAGCTTCTTCTGGGTACCGGCCTCGGTCAGGTCGAACCCGGAGCCGTCGGACAGGCGTACCCGCAGCGCGATCGGCCCGCTCCCGGGCTTGAGCGGGGTGCCGCCCTTGAACTGGTCGCGGTACTGCAGCCACCCGGCCCGGGCCAGGTGGACGATCAGGTGCAGGTCTTCGACGACGACGTCGAGGAACTTGCCGTGCCGGGTCGCGTCGGTGACCGGCCGGCCGGCGAGGGCGGTGACCGGCGGGTCGTACGTCTTGAGCGCGTTGATCGCGGACACCTCGACCCGCTCGACCGTACGGCCGACCGCGCGCTCCCGCAGGTACGCGGCGAGCGCTTCGACCTCTGGCAGCTCCGGCATGCCCACAAGTTAACCTCAGAACCTCATGAAGGTGGTCGTCGCGCACAACCGGTACTCCTCGGCCCAGCCGTCCGGGGAGAACACCGTCGTGGACGCCGAGATCGCGCAGCTGCGCGCGGCCGGCGTCGAGGTGGTCCCGTTCCTGCGCAGCTCCGACGAGATCGGTGCGCTCCCGGCCAGCGCGAAGCTGCTCCTCCCGCTGTCCCCGATCATCTCGCCGGCGTCGGTCAGGGCACTGCGCGAAACGATCCGCACGGAGAAGCCCGACGTCCTGCACCTGCACAACCCGTACCCCCTGATCTCGCCCTGGATCGTGCGGACCGCGCACGCCCACGGCCTGCCGGTGGTCCAGACCGTGCACAACTACCGCCAGGTCTGCGCCCCCGGGCTGTACTTCCGGGACGGCCGTATCTGCACCGACTGCAAGGGGCGCGCCTTCCCGCTGCCCGCGGTCGTGCACAACTGCTACCGAGGGTCGAAGGCGCAGAGCGCGGTGATGGCCACCGCGCTGACCGTGCACCGCGGCACCTGGCGCAGCGTCGACCGCTACATCGCGTTGACCGACGCGATCGCCGCGCACCTGCGCGACTACGGCATCCCGGGCGAGCGGATCGTGGTCAAGCCCAACGCGCTGGCCGACCCCGGGCCGCCGGCGCCGCTGGGCGAGGGCTTCCTGTTCGCCGGCCGGCTCTCCCCCGAGAAGGGCCTCGGGCTGCTGCTGGAGGCGTGGGCGCGGCACCCGGAGGGGACGCTGGGCACGCTGCGGATCGCCGGGGACGGGCCGCTGCGCCCGCTCGCCGAGGCCGCCGCCGGCGCGCGCTCCGACGTGGTCTTCCTCGGCCCGCAGACCCCGGAAGGGGTACGGGCGGCCCGGCGCGACAGTGCCGTGGTGCTCGCCACGTCCACGTGGTACGACGTGCTGCCGACCGTGATCCTCGAAGCGCTCGCCGACGGGCGGCCCGTCCTGGGCACCGATCTCGGCGGCATCCCGTACCTGGTCGGCGACGCCGGCTGGATCGTCCCCGCCACCGTCGACGCGCTCGCCTCGGCGCTGCCCCGCGCGCTCGCCTGCGCCTCCGGACTCGCCCCGCTGGCCCGAAAGCGGTACGAGGCGACGTTCACGCCCGACCTGCTGACCCGGCGCCTGGTCGACGTCTATGTCGGCCTGACCGGATAGGGTCCGGTGTCGTGGTGAACCTACTGCTGGATCCGGGTACCGCCGCGCGGCAGGGCGAGCCGGTGCTGGACCCGCGCCGATGGACCGACCGGCACCGGCTGTTCGCCGGCGCGGCACTGCTCGTCGCGCTGGTCGCCGGCCTGGTACAGGCGCTCCAGCACGACCCGACGGCAAGCGCGGTGGACGGGCTACGCGCGTTCCTCGCGGCCGGCTTCGGGGCGGGGCTGGTGCTGTTCGCGCTGTCCCTGCGCGGGCTCACCCTGCCCGGCTTCCTGATCGGTGCGCTGTTCGTCACGGCGGGGATGCTGAGCTGGGCGTACACCGACACGCCGATCGTGGTGTGGGTACTGCTGCTGGCCGAGGGCGCGCTGTTCCTGGTGTGGACGTTCCCGTGGCTGCGCAACCTGGCCGGGCTGCCCCGACTCGGTACGGCCTGGCTGGGCCTGGCGTACTGGCTGCTCGGCACGATCGGCGCGGCGCTCGTGTGGCACCCGGGCGTGGCGGTGCAGCGGCTGACGTACGCCGGGCTGTTCACCCTCGCGGCCATGGCCATCGTGGTGGCGACCCGAAAGTCCGGGCGGGACCTGTCGGTCGGGATCACCGCGGCGTTCCTGTGCGCCCTCGCCGTGCTGTTCATCCTCGGCTCCGGCAACGCCCTGGACACCGTGCACGCCGTACCGCACAACAAGTGGGGCGAGCACATGGAGTACCGGTTCTGGGGCGCCCCGGGACTGTTGTACCACCCGAACTCGATCGCACTGATCCTGGTCCTCGTCGCGGTGCGGATCGGGGCCGAGGACGCCTTCGAGCGCTGGCAGCGGTACGCCGCCCTGGCCGTGGTCACGGTCGCGCTGCCGCTGGTCAACTCCCGTACCGGCGTGATCTACCTCGGCGTCGTCGCGGTCCTGCACGCGCTGCTGGTCTGGCGCCGCCGGATGTACCCCACGAGAAGCGCGAGGTGGCTCGCCGCGCTGCTGCCGCTGGTGCTCGTCGGCGTCATCGTCGTGGCCTCGGGCGGCTGGGCGTTCCTGACCGCCAAGCGGTACGGCGAGGCGGCCGACGTGACCAGCGGCCG
>VAXX01000045.1 GCA_005885115.1 Actinomycetota bacterium
CAGCGCCACGGCGGCCGCCCTGTTCGGGCTGGACTGCGTGGTGTACATGGGCGAGGAGGACACCCGTCGCCAGGCGCTCAACGTCGCCCGGATGCGGATGCTCGGCGCCGAGGTGATCCCGGTGCGCAACGGCTCCCGTACCCTCAAGGACGCCATGAACGAGGCGTTGCGGGACTGGGTCACCAACGTCGAGTCGACGCACTACATGATCGGTACCGCCGCCGGACCGCACCCCTTCCCCGCGATGGTCCGCGACTTCGCCCGCGGCATCGGGGTGGAGGCCCGCGCGCAGTGCCTCGCGCTGACCGGCCGGCTGCCCGACGCGGTGTGCGCGTGCGTCGGCGGCGGCTCCAACGCGATCGGCATCTTCCACGCGTTCATCCCGGACGAGTCGGTGCGGCTGTGCGGCTTCGAGGCCGGCGGCGAGGGCGTGGACACCGGCCGGCACGCGGCCAGCATCACCGGCGGCGGCATGGGTGTGCTGCACGGCGCGCGGACGTACCTGTTGCAGGACGAGGACGGGCAGACGATCGAGTCGCACTCGATCTCGCGGAGGCGATGGCGGCGTTCCAGACGCTGTGCCGCACCGAGGGGATCATCCCGGCGATCGAGAGCGCGCACGCCATCGCCGGCGCCCTGCGGCTGGCCCCGGAGCTGGGCCCGGACGGGCTCATCCTGGTCAACCTGTCCGGCCGCGGGGACAAGGACGCTGAGACGGCGGGGAAGTACTTCGGGATTCTGGAGCAGGCTGGATGAGCGTCGGGCCCACGTTTGAGAAGGCCAAGGTCGACGGGCGCGGGGTGCTGATCGGCTGCATGCCCGCGGGCTTCCCGACGGTACCGGGTGGGATCGCCGCGATGCGCGCGATGGTCGAGTCCGGGGTGGACATCATCGAGGTGGAGTTCCCGTACTCCGACCCGGTGATGGACGGACCGATCATCCAGCGGGCCAGCGAGATCGCCCTGGCCGGCGGGGTACGCAGGACCGACGTCCTGCACACCGTCGAGGCGGCCGCCCAGGCGGGCGCCCCGGTGGCGTTGATGACGTACTGGAACCCGATCGAGCGGTACGGGGTGGACCGCTTCGCCCGGGACCTGGCCAGCGCCGGGGGAGCGGGACTGATCACGCCCGACCTGATCCCCGACGAGGCCGACGAGTGGCTGGCCGCCGCCCAGGCGTACGGGCTGGACCACGTGTTCCTGGCCGCCCCGGCCTCCTCCGACGAGCGGCTGCGCAACACCGTGGCGCACTCGCGGGGGTTCGTCTACGCGGCCAGCATCATGGGCGTCACCGGTACCCGCGAGCAGGTCTCCAACTCCGCGCCCCGGCTGGTGTCCCGGCTGCGCCAGGTGACCGACCTGCCGCTGGGCGTCGGTCTCGGGGTACGCGACGGTGCCCAGGCCGCCTCCGTCGCGGAGTACGCCGACGGGGTGATCGTGGGCAGTGCGCTGATCCGTTGCGTGCTGGAGGCGCCGGACGAGGCGTCGGGACTGGCCGCGCTCCGGGCGTTGAGCGCCGAGCTCGCCGCCGGCGTACGGCACCGCTAGACGGCGCCGACCGCCTCGGGAAGTTCGGGCTCGGCGTCGCGCAGCACCTCGGCCAGCACGCCGGAGCGGCCCGCGAAGGCGTCCTTGAGGGCGGTACGCGCCGTCGGGCTCATCGGTTCGGGAAGGCTGCCCGGTTCGTGCCAGGACAGCCGGCTGATCTTGCCCGGGGCGTTGACGGTGGCTTCGCCGCCGCGCAGCCGGGCCCGGAAGACGTGGACGAGGACGTCGGGCAGGTCGTCCCCGCAGCCGTCGCCGGTGAGCTGGTACAGGCCGACCAGGTCGATGATCTCGACCGTGGTACCGGCCTCCTCCTGGATGTCGCGGATGGCGGCGTGTACGGGGCTCTCCCCGTTGCGGATCTTGCCGCCGGGCAGGACCCAGAGTTGGTGGCCCTGGCTCTGCTGGCACAGCAGGACGCGGCCGGCGGGGTCTTCGATGACCGCCGCGACCGCGGACGTTAGCGGGTTCATGGAGCAACAGCCTAAAACCGGACGCGGGGTGTGACCAGGGGAACACCCGGGTCCGCCGGGGTTGTAGTGTGCCCGACGTGAACCTTGCCGCCATTCCGAGCCCGACGACCGCGGCCTGGAACCTCGGACCCATCCCGATCCGGGCCTACGCGCTGTGCATCGTGCTGGGCATCGTCGCCGCCTGCTACATCGCCGAGCGCCGGTTACGGGCCCGGGGCGCGCCGCCGTACCTGGTCCTGGACGTCGCCATCTGGGCGGTTCCGGCCGGCATCCTGGGCGCCCGGATCTACAGCCTGATCACCTCACCGGGGCAGTACTTCGGCGCGGGGCACAGCCCGTGGGAGTGGGCCCAGATCTGGCACGGTGGCCTGGGCATCTGGGGCGCGGTGGCCGGCGGTGGGCTGGGCGCGTGGATCGCCTGCCGGCAGGTGGGCGTCCCGCTGTCGATGTTCGCCGACACGCTGGCGCCGGGTCTGGCGGTCGCGCAGGCGATCGGCCGCTGGGGCAACTGGTTCAACAACGAGCTGTTCGGCCGGCCGACCAGCCTGCCGTGGGGCCTGAAGGTGTACGAGATGGTCGACGGCAAGGCGGTGATCCTGGACGGGCAGCCGATCGCCCGACCGGGGCTCTACCACCCGACCTTCCTGTACGAGTCGCTGTGGTGCCTGGGCGTGGCCGTCCTGGTGTGGTACCTGGACCGCCGGTACCAGTTCGGCCGGGGCCGCGCCTTCGCCGTGTACGTCATGGCGTACACGGTCGGCCGGTTCTGGATCGAGGCGCTGCGCATCGACGAGGCGAACCACTTCCTGGGTCTGCGGCTCAACGACTGGACCTCGATCCTGGTCTTCGCCGGCGCCCTGGTGTACTTCCTGCGGGTCAAGGGCCCCCGCCTGGTCCTGGTGCCGGACGGGGAGAACACGTTCCGCGCGGTACCGGCCGACGAGGCCGCCGAAGCCGACGAGGCTGCCGAAGCGCACGAGGCTGCCGAGGCCGACGGGACTGCTGAAACAGCGGTGGCCAGCGAAAATGATGCCGAGCTATCGACTTCGGAGGGGTCGGAGGTCGATGATGTCGAAGCCGACCAGCCGGAGTCCCCAGAGGTACCGGCGTCGACCGGGCCGCCTGGCGAACCCGCGGAGAAGCAACAGTAGGAGAGTCGCCTCATGCGGTCAGCGGTGGTCGTCGGAGCCGGGGTCGGCGGGCTGGCTGTCGCGGGCGCGTTGGCACGTACCGGCTGGCAGGTCACCCTCCTGGAGCGGGGCGACCGGCTGCGGGGCGACTCGGCCGCGCTGGTGATCTGGCCCAACGGGATCCGCGCGCTGCGCGCGCTGGGGCTCGGTGAGGGGCTGGGCGCGATCGCGAGCCCGGCGCCCTCGCGCGGGATCCGCCGGCCCAACGGCCAATGGCTGGTGCAGCCGGACGCGCCGCTGGTCGACGAGGACGACGGGCCGGACTCGTCCCTGGTCGTACACCGGGAGGATCTGCACGACGCGCTGGTCGCCGGCCTGGGCGACCGGATCGACATCCGCACCGGGATCGCCGTCCGCACGGTCCGCGCGCTGCCGGGCGAGCTGCCCGCGGTCGGCGACGGCCGGCACACCTGGGAGGCCGACCTGGTGGTCGCGGCGGACGGGGTGGACAGCGTGGTACGCCGCCGGCTGGCCCCCGAGTCGACCGCCGTGGCCGCCGGCTGTGCCGCCTGGCGTGCGGTGATCCCGTGGTACCGGGCCCCGAAACTGCCCGACGGCGCCGGTACCGGCGGGGAGACGCTCGGGCACGGGCACCGCTTCCGGTACGCCCTGCTCGGCGAGCGGGGCTCCGCCGGTGGCTCCAGCCGGGGTGGCATCTACTGGGCGGCGACCGTACCGGGCGCGTACCGGCCGGAACCGCCGGCCGCCCAACTGGTCCTGCTGCGCCGCTGGTTCGCCGACTGGCACGCCCCGATCACCGACCTGCTCGCCGCCACCGAGCCCGACGATCTCATCCAGCACCCGACCGCCGAGCTGCGCCCGATCCCGCGCGCCTTCGCCTTCCCGGCCGGCCCGGGCGGGTTCGTGCTGCTGGGCGACGCGGCCCACGCGATGAGCCACCACCTGGGGCAGGGCGCCTGTCTCGCGCTGGAGGACGCGGCGACGCTGCGCTCGCTGGTGCTCGACGCCATCCCCGGCCGGACGCTGGGCCGCGCGCTGGAGGACTACACCAACCAGCGCCGGCCCCGGGTGGCCCGCATCGTCAGCCAGTCCCGCCGGGTCGGCGCCGTCTACGCGGCCAACGGCAACCTGGTGGTACGCGCCCGTAACGCCGCGCTCGGGCTCACCCCGCGGATGCTCGGCCGGGCCGGCGCGGTGGCCCGCCAGTGGCGCCCCCCGGCCTGAGGATCAGGGCGCGGCGCCGGGGGTACGCACCCGGGCCGTCGCCACGTCGGCGACCGGTGCCGGCTCGGGCGCGGTGACCTTCGGCTGGTACGCGGGCTGACTGAACGGGCTCTCGCCGGTGACCGGACGGGCCTCGCGCAGCTCCCGGGCCACCCGCGCGGTGTCGTTCTCGGCCCGGCTGAGCAGCCGCTCCCAGCGGTGCCGCATCGGCTGGATCAGCCCACCGCCCAGGCCCACCACGAGGATCCCGCCGACGGTACCGAGGAAGGTGACCAGGACCGGCTCGGTGACCGTGGTCGCGACGCCGACCTGGTTGAGCGCGGCGATCACGCCGAGGCCGGCGAGCGTACCCTGGGCGACCCGGGCCAGCACCGGCCCGTACGAGACGCGGGCCAGAGCCGTGCTGACGATGTCGTACACGGCCCGGCCGATGGACGCGGCGACCACCACGATCACGCAGGCCACGAACGCCTTGGGTAGCCAGTGCACGACCCCGGCGATCAGGTCACTGACCGGGTTCGGGCCGAAGACGCCGAAGCCGAGCTGGAGCGCGAACAGCAGGACGGCGTAGTACCCGAGCCGGGCGACCAGCTCGCTGGCCCGGTACCGGCCGGTCCAGCGGGACAGCCCACTGCGTACCGCCGCGGTGTTGAACCGCAGGCGTTCCAGCGCCCGGTCGACCAGCCGGGCCACGACGGCGGCCACCGCCCACCCGACGGCGAGGATCACCACGAAGACCAGGATGCGGAGCGCGACACTGACCGATCGATCGACGGTACTCTGTACGGTACTGCCGATGTCCAGCGCAAACGTCCCTGTCATCTCTCCTCCATCGGGCGCGGTGATCAGCACACTCGATGCTTGCGAGAGTAGTCCTAATTATCCGACAAGTCGGTAAAGTCCCCGGAACCATGGCTGGATCGGCGCGGCCGCAACTGTGATCTAGTACCTATTCCAGCGGGGCAGCGTGTTTAACGTAGACTCAAGGCTTCGTAGGGCCGACGTCGTCCCGCGTGTGGTTGTGCGATGACGTCAGGAGGCCCGATGGCTCAGCCGTACCCGCAGGGGCTTTACGACCCGGCATACGAGCACGACGCCTGTGGCGTCGCGTTCGTCGCTGACCTCGCTGGCCGACGCAGCCACGAGGTCGTCGCCAATGCGTTGACCGCCCTTCGCAACCTTCGTTCTACCGCGCCGTGGTGGACTTCCCGCTGCCGCCGGCCGGTGCGTACGCCACCGGACTGATCTTCCTGTCCGCCACCGGAACGGCCGACGAGACCCGGGCGGTGACCGTCCTGGAGAAGTACGCCCTGGTCGAGGGCGCGCAGATCCTGGGCTGGCGGGAGCTGCCGGTCGACCCCGACGGGCTGGGCGCCACCGCGTTGGCCGCGATGCCGCGCATCCGCCAGGTGTTCCTGGCCGCCCACCGGCTCACCGACTCCGACGCCGGTCCCGCCGGCGAACTGCTGTCCGGGCTGGAGCTGGAGCGGGTCGCCTTCTGCGTCCGCAAGCAGGCCGAGCGGGAGACCCGGGAGCGCGGCGTACCGGTGCACTTCCCGTCGCTGTCCGGGCGCACGGTGGTCTACAAGGGCATGCTCACGCCCGACCAGCTCGTCTCGTTCTTCCCGGACCTGACCGACCCCCGGGTGGAGAGC
>VAXX01000564.1 GCA_005885115.1 Actinomycetota bacterium
TCGCCATCTCGACCGCCTGGGCGTGGTGCGCGGACATGTCCCGGGCGAAGCCGGCCTCGGGCGAGTTGTCGCCCGGGGTGGACGGTCGTGCGGTGAGCAGGCCGGCTCCGTACCCGATGAGCAGCGCGACCACCGCGGCGAGCGCGCCCAGGAGCAGGGCGCGTCGCCGCGGTGGTGCCAACAGGTCGGTCAGCATCAACTGGCCGCGGGCGACGCTTCTTTACCCAGGTCGTGGGGGGTCGTCCCGGTGGTGTTGATGTAGTTGCCGGCGGAGCAGACCACTCCGGCCTCCTGCGTGGCGTTCTGCCGCAGGGCCTGGATGAACTGGTCGATCCGCGCGTCGTCGGCATTGTCGAGCTTGAGCTGGTAGCCCCACGCCTGCAGCGAGATGGGCTTGTCGAGGCCGGGGTACGGGCTCATCAGCATGTAGTCGTTGCCGCGTACCTTGGCCGCGAGCTTGTCGACCTGCGCCTTGGGCAGGTCGGGCCGGTAGGTGATCCACACCGCGCCGTGCTCCATGTCCGCCGACCGGGGGCGACTGCTTGTACGTGATCGGCCCGAACTGGTGCTGCGCGGCCTTGAGGTAGTCCGGCTCGGTCTTCTTGAAGTTGACGATGCCGGGAATCCCGTCGGCCTTCTGCTGCCACGTGTCGACGGGCTTGAATACCTGCCAGACACCGAACCCGATGATGCCGATGGCGATCAGCCCGACCAGCGAGAACAGCGCGATCGGACCCCAGTTGGTGCCCTGGCTGACCTTGACCGGGGTGATCGGCGGCCGGCCCCCGCCCTTGGCGGCTGGCTTCGCCGGGCCGGCCGGCTTGGCGGACTTGGCGCCGGGCTTGGCGCCGGCGGCCGGTTTGGTCGACGGGCGGCGGGTGCCGCCGGTCTGCGGACTGCTGATGCTCATCGGGCCTCGTCGCGATCGGGTATCAATACGGACGGCGCGGCAGGGTCGCCACCAAGTCCCGAAGTGTACCCCCGATAGCATTGGTCGGTGACTCCAGCGCAGCTCGCCGACGCGGTACTCGCCGCGGCGCGCACCGCATTGACCGATAACGATCTGGACACCGGGGTCCTGCCAGGCACGATGGGCGTGGAGCGCCCGCGAAACCCCGAGCACGGTGACTATGCGTCGAACATCGCGATGCAGATCGCCAAGAGGGTCGGGCGGCAGCCGCGGGAGCTGGCGGCGGCGATCGCCGACAAGCTACGTAAAACGGACGGGATCCGCGAGGTCGAGGTCGCCGGCCCCGGCTTCCTCAACATCCGGCTCGAGGCCGCGGCCACCGGGACGCTCGCGCGGGTCGTTGTCGAGCAGGGCCAGCGGTACGGGCACGGAACAGCCCTCGCCGGCCAGCGGATCAACGTCGAGTTCGTCTCGGCCAACCCGACCGGTCCGATCCACCTCGCCCACACCCGGTGGGCCGCGGTCGGCGACGCGCTGCACCGGATCTTCGTCGCGTCCGGCGCCGAGGCGGTCAGCGAGCACTACATCAATGACGCCGGTACCCAGGTGGACAACTTCGGCCGGTCGCTGCTGGCCGCCGCCCGGGGCGAGCCGACGCCGGAGAACGGCTACGCCGGCGAGTACGTTACCGAGATCGCCCAGACGATCGTCGATGCCAACCCCGGCCTGCTGGATCGCCCCGACCCGCTACCGGTCTTCCGGGACGAGGGGTACCGGTTGATGCTCGCCGAGATGCGGACCAGCCTGGAGCGCTTCGGGGTGCACTTCGACGTGTGGTTCTCCGAGCGCACCCTGCACGAGTCCGGCGCCGTCGAGCACGCCCTGGACGAGCTGCGCGGGCAGGGCCACGTGTACGAGGCCGACGGCGCGGTCTGGCTGCGGACCACCGACTTCGGCCGGGAGCGCGGCTTCGACCGCTGCCTGTACCTGCTGGGCGCCGACCACCACGGCTACGTCAACCGGCTGCGGACCCTGGCCGCGTGCGCGGGCGACGATCCCGACGAGCACATCGACGTGCTCATCGGGCAGATGGTGAGCCTGTTGCGCGGCGGCGTACCGGTCCGGCTGTCCAAGCGGGCCGGCAACATCATCACGCTGGACGAGTTGGTCGACGCGGTCGGGGTGGACGCGGCCCGGTACTCGCTGGCCCGCTCGTCCACCGACTCGCCGCTGACCCTGGACATCGACCTCATCACCCGGCAGAGCAACGACAACCCGGTCTTCTACGTCCAGTACGCGCACGCCCGGACCGCGGGCGTGCGCCGCAACGCGGCCGACCTCGGCATCGACAGAGGTACCGATTTCGATCCGGGACTGCTGTCCCATCCGCGGGAAGGTGACCTGCTCAAGGCGCTCGGGGACTACCCGGGCGTGGTGGCCACGGCCGCCGAACTGCGCGAGCCGCACCGG
>VAXX01000046.1 GCA_005885115.1 Actinomycetota bacterium
GGCTCCCGGTCGTCGTGGCGGTGATCGACTTCGAGTTCATGGGCGGCAGCATCGGCGCGGTGGCCGGCGAGCTGATCGCGCGGGCGGCCCGCCGGGCGCTGGACCGGCGTACCCCGCTGCTGCTCGTCTGCGCCTCGGGTGGGGCGCGGATGCAGGAGGGCGCGATCTCACTGATGCAGCTGGCCAAGACCAGCCAGGAGATCGCCCGGCTGCACGACGCCGGCATTCTGTGCATCAACCTGAACACCGACCCGACGTACGGCGGCGCGACGGCCTCGTTCGCCGTACTCGGTGACCTCGTGCTGGCCGAGCCGGGCAGCCGGATCGGCTTCGCCGGGCCGCAGGTGATCCGCCAGACCATCCGGCAGGAGCTGCCGCCGGGGTTCCAGACCGCCGAGTTCCTGCGCGACAACGCGCACGTCGACCTGGTCGTACCCCGCGAGTCGATGCGCGCCACACTGGCCCGGCTGCTGCGGATGCACGCACCGGCGCGGGGCGGCTGGATCCGCCGGGGGCACGCGCCCGCCTGGCCCTCGGCCCTGGTGACCGACGCCGACCTGGTGAAGCCGCTGCCGGCGGCACAGACCGTACAGCTGGCTCGGGACCTGGCCCGGCCGACCACCCTGGACTACTGCGGGTACGTCTTCGACGAGTTCGTCGAGCTGGCCGGGGACCGGCTGCTCGGTGACGACCCGGCCCTGGTCGGCGGGATCGCCCGGCTCGGGGGTCGGTCCGTCGTGGTGCTCGGGCACCAGAAGGGCCACGACCCGGCCGAACTGGTGAAGCGCAACTTCGGGATGCCGCAGCCCTGGGGCTACCACAAGGCGTACCGGTTGATGGGGCACGCCGCGAAGTTCGGTCTGCCGGTTGTGACGTTCATCGACACCCCCGGGGCCCATCCGGGCCTGGACGCCGAGCAGCGCGGCCAGGGGTACGCGATCGCCCGGTGCATCATGCGGATGTCCCAGCTTCCGGTCCCCACGGTCAGCGTGGTCACCGGGGAGGGCGGCAGCGGCGGCGCGCTCGCGATCGGGGTCGGCAACCGCGTCCTGATGCTGCAGAATTCGTACTTCTCCGTGATCAGTCCGGAGGGCTGCTCGACCATCCTCTGGGGCAGCGCCAGCCGGGCGGCGCAGGCCGCCGAGCAGCTCGGCCTCACCGGTCCGGACCTGCTGCGGCTGGGCGTCATGGACGGGGTGGTCCACGAGCCGCCGGGCGGCGCGCAGTCCGACCCGGTGACCACGGCCGAGAACATCAAGGCGGCGCTGCTGTGGTACCTCGACGAGCTGACCGGGCTGTCCGCCGAGCAACTCGTGTCCCGGCGTTACGAACGCTTCGCCCGGCTGGGCCAGCCCGTCGGGCAGCCGATCTTCCCTGGGGGTGAACGCGGTGACAAGTGATGCCACGATGCCGTTACGGGTGGTGGGCGACAGCGACGGGCTGCGCCGGGTACGGGAGCTGGGCTCCGCCGCGCACGCGCTGATCGAGCGGCTGCCCGGCCCGGTACGCCGGATCAGCCTGCGGGTCGGCGACTGCCTGGTCGAGGTCGACTGGCACGTCGACCCGGCGGCGCCACCCCAGGCGGTACCCGAGGCCGAGCGCCCGCACCGGGTCAACGGCACCGTCAACGGCACCACGGTGGCGGTCGGCCGGGCGAGCGCGCCGGTCGTCGCCGACCCGAGCACGACGCAGGTACGCGCGCCACTCGTCGGTACCTTCTACCGTTGCCCCGGTCCCGGTGAGCTGCCGTTCGTCGAGGTCGGTTCGGTGGTCGAGATCGGGCAGCAGGTCGCCATCATCGAGGCGATGAAGCTGCTCACCCCGGTGACCGCGACCAGCCGCGGCCGGGTCCTCGCGATCCACCCGGCGGATGGCGAGATGGTCGAGTACGACCAGCCGTTGCTGGATCTCGGTCCCGCCGACAACTAGAGGGGGGCGGATGTTTTCCAAGATCCTGGTGGCCAACCGGGGGGAGATCGCGGTACGGGTCATCCGTGCCTGCCGCGAGCTCGGCATCCGTACCGTGGCCGTCTACTCGACCGCGGACGCCGAGGCGCTCGCGGTGCAGCTCGCCGACGAGGCCGTTTGCATCGGCCCGGCCCCGGCACGCAACAGCTACCTGCACATCCCCAACGTGATCGGGGCGGCCCTGAAGACCGGCGCCGACGCGATCCACCCCGGCTACGGGTTCCTCTCCGAAGACCCGTACTTCTCCGAGATCTGCGCCGACAACGGCATCGTCTTCATCGGGCCGCCGCCACAGGTGATGGAGGCGGTCGGCGACAAGGCACAGGCCCGCGCCTTGATGGCCGAGGCGGGGCTGCCCCTGCTGCCGGGCACCGCGACGCCGGTCAACTCGCTGGAGGAGGCGTACGCCGCCGCCGAGCAGATCGGCTACCCGGTCATTCTCAAGGCGGTAGCCGGTGGCGGTGGGCGGGGCATCGGCGTGGTACCCGAGTTCGCCGACATGCGCCACGCGTACACGACGACCCGGGCCAGCGCCCGGGCAACGCTGGGGGACAGCTCGATCTACCTCGAGCGCTACCTTCCCTCGGCGCGCCATATCGAGGTACAGGTCGTCTGCGACCAGTACGGCAACGCCGTGCACCTCGGCGAGCGGGACTGCTCGGTACAGCGGCGGCACCAGAAGCTCATCGAGGAGGCCCCGTCGCCGGCGGTCGACGCGGGACTGCGCGAGGAGCTGGGCGAGGTCGCGCTGCGGGGCGCCAAGGCGCTGGGGTACCGGGGCGCGGGTACGGTCGAGTTCCTGCTGGACGACGACGGCCGGTTCTGGTTCATGGAGATGAACGCCCGGATCCAGGTCGAGCACCCGGTCACCGAGATGGTCACCGGAGTGGACCTGATCCGGGAGCAGATCCAGGTGGCCGCCGGGCAGCCGCTGTCGGTGGAGCAGGGCTCGGTCCGGCTGACCGGGCACGCGATCGAGTGCCGGATCAACGCCGAGGACGTGGCGCGCGGGTTCGCCCCGACCCCGGGCCGGCTCGACGTCTTCCAGGCGCCCAGCGGCCCGGGTACCCGGGTGGACACGCACTGCGTACCGGGGACGGCCATCCCGCCGTCGTATGACTCGATGATCGCGAAGCTGATCACCTGGGGCCGGGACCGGCCCGATGCCCTGGACCGGATGCGCCGGGCCCTGGCCGAGCTGCGGGTGGCCGGGCGCGGCATCAGCACCACGGTGCCGTTCCACCAGTCTGTCATCGACCACCCCGCCTTCCGCGCCGGCGACGTGCGGACCGATTTCCTGGCCCGCTACCTGGGGATGTGAGCGATCGTGAGCGCGCTCCCGGCCGAACTGGTCGCGGTCCTGCCGCCGGCGTCGCAGTTCACCAAGCGGGAGTTCCGCGACGCCGTCGGGCAGTTCCTCACCGGCGTGACCGTGGTGACCATCAACGGCGTACACGGGCTGCACGGGGTGACCGTCAACTCGTTCACGTCGCTGTCTCTGGACCCACCGATGGTACTGGTCTGCCTGGACGCCTCGGCGCGTAGCGCGCTGCTGGTGGCCAACGCCGGGAAGTTCGCCGTCAACATCCTCGCCCGGTCACAGGCCGAGGTGGGGAGGTGGTTCGCCTCCAAGGACCGGCCCAACGGCAGCGCGTCGTTCGCGCACGTGCCGTACCGGTTCGGGGTCACCGGGGCGCCGCTGCTCGAGGGCACCGTGGCCTACCTGGACTGCACGCTGGTCCGCTCGGTGCTCGCCGGCGACCACGTCATCTTCATCGGCGAGGTGCTCGACCTCGCCGTCAACGAGTACGCCGATCGTCCGCTGGCCTTCCACAGCGGCCGCATGTACAGCGTGTGCTGACGAACTACTGAGGAGCATCGATGCCACGTACCGCCTTCCTGTTTCCCGGCCAGGGCTCCCAGCGCGCCGGCATGGGCCGTGACCTGGTAGCGCAGCGTCCCGACCTGTTCGAACGGTACTACCGGGTGGCCGACGGGATCCTCGGGTTCGAGCTGTCCCGGCTGTGCTTCGAGGCGCCCGTCGAGGCGCTGCGCCCGACCGAGATCACCCAACCGGCGGTCTTCCTGACCAGCGTGGTCACCTTGGAGCTGCTGGCCGACTGCCCGCCGCCGGAGGCGGTGGCCGGGCACAGCCTCGGCGAGTACACCGCACTGGTGTGTGCCGGGGTGCTCGACTGGACCGACGCTCTGCGGCTGGTCCGCCGGCGCGGTGAGCTGATGGCGGCCGTCAACGAGCGCACGCCCGGGCAGATGGCCGCCGTGTTCGGACTGCCCGGCGAACGGGTGGAGCGGCTGTGCGCGCAGGAGACGCACCGCTCCGGCGAGGTCGTCGAGGTGGCCAACTACAACGACCCCAACCAGGTGGTGGTGTCCGGCACGGCCGGCGCGGTGACCCGGTTGGCGGCGGCCGCGAAGGCGGAGGGCGCCGAACGGGTGGTCGTCCTCGAGGTGGGGGCGCCATTCCACTGCTCGCTGATGCGCGACGTGGAGGAGGAGTACGCCGCGGAGCTGGCCCGGGTCACGTTCCACGACCCAAAGCTGCCGCTGGTCACGAACGTCACCGCCGGATACGTCCACGATGCGGAGTCGGTGGTCGAGGCGCTGCGCCGCCAGCTGGCCGGTTCGGTGCGCTGGAGTGAGACGCTCCACCGACTGGTTGCCGACGGGGTCGACCAGTTCGTCGAGGTCGGTCCCGGCCGGGTGCTGTCCGGCTTCTGCCGCAACACCTGCCCGGATCTGCCGGTCTACTCGACCGGCGACGAGCGGCGGCTCCGGCAGGCCCGGACCGCATTGGTCTGACCGAGGTGTATCCGCAGCGCCCTGTTCCCACTCTGGATCCGTGGGCACCTTTGTCGTCGCCGATACCGGCCGAGTAGAAGGACGTACTGATGAGCACCGCGCTCGCACCACCCGGGCCACGGGGCAACCTGATCCTCGGCAGCATCCGGGACATCCAGCGGGACAACGTCCAGGCGTTCATGTCGGCGTTCCGCGAA
>VAXX01000047.1 GCA_005885115.1 Actinomycetota bacterium
GTCCTCGGGGTGGATGTACGCGGTGATCCCCCGGGCGCCGCAGACCGGCGCGACGGAGAAGGTATGGTCGAGGTGTCCGTGCGTGAGCACCACGGCGGCCGGGTGCAGCCGGTGCTCGGCGAGCAGGTGGTCCAGCCGCGTGAGCACGCCGATGCCCGGGTCGATCACCACGCACTGCTCACCGGGCCCGGGTGCGACGACGTAGCAGTTGGTCCCGAAGGCGTCGGCGACGAGCGCGGTGACGAACACGCCCCCGAGCGTAGCCGGTGCCCGGTCCCGGGTTTTCGGACCTGGACCGACACGGACGCTGACGTGGGCCGTAGACTCTGCCCGGCGTTGTGGTGTGGCACACTTCGCCGCGCGTAACACATCGACCGCCACCGTGATCGTTGGAGGGGGAGCACTCGTGGCTTCCAGCAAGACCAGGCAGCGCAAGCTGGCCCGCGCCAAGATCGAACGGCAGATGGCCCGGCGGGCCGCCCGGGTCCGCCGACGCCGGCAGACCTGGGCCGCGGGGGTGGTCGGCCTGGTCGTCGTGCTGGGCATCGCCGGTACCGTCTGGGCGCTGGGCGGCTTCTCCTCCCCCAAGAAGACCGAGGACACCGCCGGTGCGTGCCTGTGGGCGCCGGCCGCGCCCGATCCCTCGGCGAGCAGCAACCTCAAGGACGTGGGTACGCCGCCGAAGTCCGGCGAGCCGCACAGCGGCACCGAGACGATGACGATCAACCTGGGTTCGGGTTCGGGTTCGGGTACGGTCGTCGGCTCGATCGACGTGGCCAAGGCGCCCTGTACGGCGGCCAGCTTCACGTACCTGGCGGGTAGGCACTTCTTCGACAAGACCACCTGCCACCGGCTCACCACGGCCACCACGTACCTGCTCCAGTGCGGCGACCCGACCGGTACCGGGCAGGGCGGGCCGACGTACACGTTCGCCAACGAGAACGTACCGGCCGCCCCGGGGCCCTCGACCGGCCCCAGCGACGACCCGAGCGCCCCGCCGACGGACGCCACGGTGATCTACCCGCGCGGTACCCTCGCGATGGCCAGCCCCACCACGGACGCCAACGGGAGCCAGTTCTACATCGTCTACAAGGACAGCCCGCTGCCGGCCAACTACACGATCTTCGGGACGGTCACCCAGGGCCTCGACCTGATCGACAAGATCGCGGCCGCCGGCGCGGTCGACGACCAGGGCAAACCGACCGGCGACGGCAAGCCGAAGAACCCGGTGACGATCGCCAGCCTGACCGTGACCAAGGCCGGCGCGGCACCGGGCGGGACGCCCTCGGCGTCCGGCGCGGCCAGCCCGTCCCCGTCTGCCTCGCCGTCGGCCAAGTCCTGACGTTCCCGCCCATTTCTTGATCCGGAAGGTTCAGCACTGTGACATCGACCAGAGACCGGCAGCGCGCCGCCGCGCGGGCGCGGCTGGAACGGGACATGGCCGAGCGGGCCGCCCTCGCCACGCGCCGCCGCCAGCGCCTCGCGATCATCGGGGCCGCGGCGGCCGCCGCCGTCGTCCTCGGCCTGGTGATCTGGCTGATCGCGGGCACCGGGGGCAAGCCCAAGCCGGCGGCTTCGGCCAGCGCGCATCCCACCGCGAGCACGAGCGCGTCGGCGGCGGCCGCGGGCTGCGTCTGGCACCCCAACCCGGACCCGAGCGCGTCCCCGGCGCCGGGCCCCAACGCCAACCTCAAAGATGTGGGTACGCCCCCGACCAGTGGCGAACCCCGCAGTGGTACGCGCGACATGACGATCAACACCAACCTGGGTACGATCGTCGTCCAGCTCGACCTGGCCAAGGCGCCCTGCACGGCGGCCAGCTTCACCTACCTGGCCAGCAAGAACTTCTTCAACGGAAGCTCCTGCCACCGGCTGGTGAACAAGGCCGGCAGCGACCCGCAGAGCGGTCAGCCGACCGACTTCCACGTGCTGCAGTGCGGTGACCCCACCGGCACCGGCCAGGGCGGCCCGAAGTACTCCTTCGACAACGAGTACGTGCCGACCGACCTGCGCCCGGCGTACCCGGCCGGTGTCGTCGCGATGGCCAACAGCGGCGGTTCCAACACCAACGGCAGCCAGTTCTTCGTCGTGTTCGGGGACACCCTGCTCGACCCGAACTACACCATCTTCGGCAAGATCACCAAGGGCCTGGACATCGCCCAGAAGGTCGGCGCGGCCGGCGACGACGGGGCGTTCGAGCCCAACCCGGGCGGCGGGCACCCGAAGACCAAGCTGACCTTCACCTCGGTGGCGGTCGGGGACGTGACCAAGTAGGACGTGCCGCCGGGTGGCCTCAGACCCCTGAGGTCACCCGGTACGCGTCGTACACCCCGTCGACCTTGCGTACCGCCGCCAGCAGGTGGCCCAGGTGCTTGGGGTCGGCCATCTCGAAGGTGAACCGGCTCACCGCCACCCGGTCGCGCGTGGTCGTCACGGCCGCTGTCAGGATGTTGACCCGCTCGTCGGAGAGCACCTTGGTCACGTCGGCGAGCAGCTTGTGCCGGTCGAGCGCCTCGACCTGGATGGCGACCAGGAACGAGGAGCCGCTGGTCGGCTTCCAGGTCACCTCGACGATCCGCTCCGCCTGTACCCGCAGGTCGCTGGCGTTCTCGCAGTCGTCGCGGTGGACGGACACCCCGCCGGTACGGGTGACGAAGCCGAAGATCGCATCCGGCGGTACCGGCGTGCAGCACCGGGCCAGCTTGATCCACACGTCCTCGACGCCCTTGACCACCACGCCGGGGTCGTGCGCCGCCCCCCGCGCCCGTGGTGGCCGGGTCGCGACGGCGGTCTCGGCGATGTCCTCGACCGCGCCCTCCTCGCCGCCGTACGCGGCGACCAGGCGGGACACCACGGTGTGCGCGGAGACCTGGCTCTCCCCCACCGCCGCGTACAGCGAGGCGACGTCGGCCAGGTGCAGCTCGCGGGCGATCGTCATCAGCGTGTCGGCGGTGAGCATCCGCTGCAGCGGCAGGCCCTGCTTGCGCATGGCCTTGGTGATCCCCTCCTTGCCGGCCTCGATCGCCTCCTCGCGGCGCTCCTTGTTGAAGTACTGGCGGATCTTCGTGCGCGCCCGCGGGCTCTTGACGAAGCCGAGCCAGTCCTGGGTCGGTCCGGCCGTCTCCGACTTCGACGTGAAGATCTCGATGACGTCACCGTTGGACAGCGTGGACTCCAGCGGTACCAGCTTGCCGTTGACCCGCGCGCCGATGCACTTGTGCCCGACCTGGGTGTGCACCGCGTATGCGAAGTCGACCGGCGTGGAGCCGGTGGGCAGCGCCACCACGTCGCCCTTGGGCGTGAAGACGTACACCTCCTGGCTGGACAGGTCGAAGCGCAGCGCGTCGAGGAACTCGCTGGGGTCGGCGGCCTCCCGCTGCCAGTCCAGCAACTGCCGTAGCCAGGTCATCTCGTCGATGTGGGCCGGCGGACCGACGATCGTGGCGCCCTTGGTCTCCTTGTACCGCCAGTGCGCGGCGATGCCGTACTCGGCCGTCCGGTGCATCGCCGTGGTCCGGATCTGCATCTCCACCGGCTTGCCGTTCGGGCCGATCACGGTGGTGTGCAGCGACTGGTACATGTTGAACTTGGGCATCGCGATGTAGTCCTTGAACCGGCCCGGTACCGGCTGCCAGTGCGCGTGGATCACACCCAGCGCGGCGTAGCAGTCGCGTACCGTGTCGACCAGTACCCGCACCCCGACCAGGTCGTAGATCTCCGCGAACTCCCGGCTACGACTGATCATCTTCTGGTAGATCGAGTACAGGTGCTTCGGCCGGCCGGTGACATGCGCCTTGATCTTCGAGTTGTGCAGGTCCCGGTCGACCTTCTGGGTGACCTGGCGCAGCAGCGCGTCACGCTGCGGCGCGTGCTCGTTGATCAGCCGGTTGATCTCCTCGAACTTCTTCGGGAACAGCGTCCCGAACGCGAGGTCCTCCAGCTCCCACTTGATCGTGTTCATGCCCAGCCGGTGCGCCAGCGGCGCCAGGATCTCCAGCGTCTCCCGAGCCTTCTGCTCCTGCTTGGGCCGGGGCAGGAAGGTCAGCGTACGCATGTTGTGCAGCCGGTCGGCCAGCTTGATCACCAGTACCCGCGGGTCCTTGGCCATCGCCACGACCATCTTGCGGATCGTCTCCGCCTTCGCCGCGTCGCCCAGCTTGACCTTGTCCAGCTTGGTGACCCCGTCGACGAGCAGGGCCACCTCGCCGCCGAACTCGGCGCGCATCTGCTCCAGCGTGTACTCGGTGTCCTCGATCGTGTCGTGCAGCAGCGCGGCGACCAGCGTGGTGGTGTCCATACCCAGCTCGGCGAGCAGGCTCGCCACGGCCAGCGGATGGGTGATGTACGGGTCGCCGGACTTGCGGTACTGCCCGCTGTGCCACCGGTCGGCACACTCGTACGCCCGCTGGAGCAGACGGATGTCGGCCTTCGGGTGGGTCGCGCGGTGCATCGCGATCAGCGGTTCGAGCACCTCGCTGATCTGCTGGGTCTGCCACGGCGCGTTGAACCGGGCCAACCGGGCGCGTACCCGCCGGCCGGTGGGCGGGCCGGCGAGGCCGAACGCGGAACCGGAGGACTCGCGCGACTCCGCGGTGCCGTTGCGCGAGTCCGGGGGCACCGAGCCGCCGCCCGTCGGGGTACCACCATCCCGCGCAGGCGCGATATCACCCGACACCGGCCGCTCCCTCACTTCGCCAGCCTGGGAAACGCAATCCTACCTGTCAACCCCCGCGGTCAAACCGTGCTCCGGCCCGTCATCGCCGGTCAGACCGTCAGGAGGGCATGAACCGGGCGCCCGGCCAGGCGCTTGCGGCCGCCGAGGAAACCCAGCTCCAGCAGGACGCTGAAGCCCACGACGGTACCTCCGGCCCGCTCCACCAACGCCAGCGTCGCCTCGGCTGTTCCCCCGGTGGCGAGCACGTCGTCCACGACGAGCACCCGTGCCCTGCCGTCCGCCACACCGGATCGGCGCGCCGCGGCCTCGAACGCGTCCTCGTGGAGCTCGAGCACCGCCTCACCGTACTCGAGCGCGTAACCGACCGACAGCACCGTGCGAGGGAGCTTTCCCGCCTTCCGGACGGGTACCACGCCGGCGCCGGCCGCGTACGCCACGCCAGCCGCGATCATGAAGCCGCGCGCCTCGATGCCGGCGACGACATCGAAACCGCCCCGGCCGTGGTACTCCACGATCGCGTCGACCACCTCGCGGAACCCGTCCGGATCGGCGAACAGCGGGGTCAGGTCCTTGAAAAGCACGCCCGGCTGGGGAAAGTCCGGTACGTCGGCGACGAGCTCGGCGACCCGGCGCGCGATGTCCGTACCGCTGTCTCCGCTCGGTTGCGTCATGGCCGCCCTCCGTCAAGACGGCTCAGGCGCCCCCGGAGGAGCGCCTGAGCCGCGGATTTTGGTCAGTGCCGGCGCTTGCCGCCGGCCGGCCGGCCGGTCGCGCGCCCGGCCGGTGTGCGCTTGGCCCCGGTCGGCCTGCCGCCAGCCGGCTTGGCGCCGACCCGGGGGGCGGCGCTGGTGGCCAGCTCGTCGACGCGCGGCTGCAGATCGTCGTCGTCGGCCGCCGCCTCGTCCTCGCTGCCGGTGGCCGCCGCCACCCGGGCGCCCGGCTTGGCCGCGGCGCGGGCCGCGTCGGCCGTCCGCTTGGTCAGTACCCGCTGCGCCTGGTTGCGGTAGCGCGGGTCGAACAGCTTGAAGTCGACCAGCCACGGGGTGGCCAGGAACAGCGAGGAGTACGCGCCGGTGATCATACCGACGAACAGGACCAGAGCCAGGTCCTGCAGGGTACCCACGCCGAGCAGCCCGGCCCCGACGAACAGCAGGCCGGCGACCGGGAGCAGACCGATCAACGAGGTGTTGATCGAGCGCATCAGGGTCTGGTTGACGGCGAGGTTGGCCGCCTCGGCGTACGTGTGCCGGGTGCTGCCGAGCAGGCCACGGGTGTTCTCGTCGACCTTGTCGAAGACCACCACGGTGTCGTACAGCGAGTAACCGAGGATGGTCAGCAGGCCGACCACGGTACCCGGGGTGACCTCGAAGTGGACGATCGAGTAGACGCCGGCGGTGAGCAGGAGGTCGTGGAAGAGCGCGAGCAGCGCGGCGCCGGCCGCCTTGGCGTCCCGGAACCGGAACGCCATGAAGATCGACACCACGACCAGGAAGACGACCAGGGCGATGATCGCCTGCTGGGTCACCTCACCGCCCCAGGACGAGCTGACCTCCTGCTCGTTGACGTCGTTCGGGGCCACGTGCGCCGACGTGGACAGCGCCGCCCGTACCTTGGCCACCTGCTTGAGGTCCGCCTGCTGGTCGGACAGCCGCTCGGTGCGGATCACGTACGACTGCCCCGACCCGGTACCGGCGATCTGCGCGCTGGAGACGGCCACGCCGGTGCTCTCCACCGAGGCCCGGACCTGGGCCAGCGTGGTGCCCGGCTTCACCGGGATCTGGTACTGGTCTCCGCCGGAGAACTCGATGCCGAACAGGAAGCCACGGAACACCATCGCCAGCACACAGATCGCGATCAGGATGCCGGAGGCCAGGTACCACTTCTTGCGCTGCCCGACGAAGTCGATGTTGGTTTCGCCGCGGTAGAGGCGGCGGTACACGCTACCCGTAGCTGCCGGCATCGTCAGGACTCCTTCGTACGTACGGCGCCGAAGCGGGGGGACTTGACCGCCGCCAGCGCGGCCGCCTCCAGAGCCTTGTCCGAGCGCAGATTACCGAGTCCGGAGAACCGGGGTGTGGTGAACGCGCTCGATCTGGACAGGAGCGCGACCAGCGGGTGGGTGAACAGGAACACCACCAGCAGGTCGATGACCGTGGACAGGCCGAGGGTGAAGGCGAAGCCCTTCACCGGGCCGGCCGCGAGCAGCCACAGGACGGCGGCGGCGAGGAACGACACCGCGTCGGCGGACAGGATGGTACGCCGGGCCCGGATCCACGCCCGGGGTACCGCGCTGCGGACCGTACGGCCGTCCTTGACCTCGTCCTTCAACCGCTCGAAGAAGACCACGAAGGAGTCGGCCGTGATACCGATGGCCACGATGAACCCGGCGATGCCGGCGAGGCTGAGCGTGAAGCCCATGTACCGGCCGAGCAGCACCAGCGCGGCGAAGATCGTCCCGCCGGAGGCCGCCAGGCTGGCGATCACCACCAGGCCCATCGCCCGGTAGTAGAACAGGCAGTACGCCACGACCAGGATCAGGCCGATCGCGCCGGCCAGCAGGCCGTACCCCATCTGCTGCAGGCCCAGCGTCGGGCTGACCGTCTCGAAGTCCTGCAGCGCGAAGTTCAGCGGCAGCGCCCCGTACTTGAGCTGGGTCGCCAGCAGCTTGGAGTTCTTCTCGTCGATGTCGCCGCCGTTGATCACGGCGTCGCCGACGATCACCGACTGGATCTGCGGCGCCGAGACGACCTCGTTGTCCAGCACGATGGCCACCTGGGCACCGCCCTGACTCTGGGGGTTCTGCTGTTGCTGCTGTTGCTGCTGCTGCATGGCCTCCTGGGTCAGCGCCGTCCACTTCCCCTGGCCCTTGCCGGTGAAGTGCAGCTTCACGATCCACGGGTCGGTCGGGTAGTTCTGCGGGTCGTACCCGTTGTCGGCGGAGGCGACGTCGGTGCCCTGCACCTTGGCCACGTCGAGGGCGTACTTGGTGGTGCCGCCCTGGTCACAGGCGACCACCGCGTCCTTGTCGTCCTCCAGGGCACCCGGGTCGCGACCGTTGAGCATCGAGCAGGTGACGGTCGGGACGAAGAACTGCATCTTCGCCGGCAGCGCGGCCACCTCGGTGCAGGTCAGCGTACGGAAGGCGGCCAACGCGTTGGGGTCGGCCTGGCTCGGGTCCGAGATCTGCTCGGCCATCGCGTACGCCGGTCCGAGCTTGGCCTGGGCCGAGGCCAGCGCCTGGGCCTTCAACGCGGCGGCGGCCGACTGGGACGGGTTGACCGACGGCGACGCGCTCGCCGAACCGGAGGCCGAGGCGCTGGGCGAGGCGGACGGGCTCGCGCTCGGGGAAGCGGACGCGCTCGAGGACGGCTTGGCCGATCCGCTGGTACTCGGGCTGGGACTGGCGCTCTTGCTGCCGCTGGCGCTCGGGCTCGGCGCGACCGCGGCCACCTTCACCCCGCAGGTCGGCTCCGGGCCGGGCGTCGGCTTGTCCGGCGCGCTCTCCAGCACCTTGCGGAAGGTCAGCTTGGCCGGCGCGACCAGCTTCTTGAGCTCGTCGGCGTTGGTACCCCCGGCCACGCTGACCACCAGGTTGCGGTTGCCCTCGGTGACCACCTCGGGCTCGGTGACGCCGCTGGCGTTGACCCGGTTGGCGATGATCTGCCGGGCCTGGTCCAGGCTCGCCGCGTTGGGCGCCTTACCGTCGGGGGTCAGCGCGGAGAGCGTGATGGCCGCCCCGCCCTGCAGATCCAGGCCCAGCTTCGGGTGTGGCTTCTTGTTGCCGGTGAGGAACACCAGCGCGTACAAGGCCACGAGGATCACTGCGAGGACCAAGAAGTATCGCGACACCTTCAGGTGTCCAGCGGGTGCGGCCACGGTTGTCCCGTCTTCCCTGTCTGTGGTCGTTGTCCGGCGGCCGGCGTGGACGCCGGGTCAGTCCTTGCGTTCGATGATCGGGTTCGGCGTGACGTCGGTGTCGTGGTCGACCTCGTCGTCGGCCTCCTCCGCGGTGTCGTCCTCGGCCACCTCGCCGGTGGAGATCACCCGGGCGACGGCGGCGCGGGCCATCCGCAGCGTGACACCGGGCGACACCTCCAGGCTGACCGTACCCTCGTCCTCATCGACATCGGTCACCGTGCCATAGATCCCGCTGCCCGTCATCACCTCCGCGCCCGGGCCGAGGCTGGCCTGCAACTGCTGCAGGTCGCGGTTGCGCCGCTGCTGGGGGCGGATCATCAGGAAGTACATGCCGACGATGAAGACGATGATCAGCAGAAGCGGCAGGAAACTGCCGCCGCCGGAGGCTGAGGCTGCGATGGGCACCGCGTTGACCTTCCGAATAGGCCGCCGGCGCCCTGGACGGGCGCGACGGACCGTGTGTACGTCCTGTCCGGACCGCGGGCGAGTCTAATCGGTCACGTTCCGATCGCCGAACCCGGCATAGATCACGGTCCGATCACGGCGAGGTGTCGGGCCATCTACGGGTCCAGGCTGAACAGGTCGGGCACCGATGGGGCGCCACCGGCAAAAGTACCATTCGGTGGCGTACGCCCCAGGTGCCGCCATCCCGCCGCCGTGGCCACCCGTCCCCGCGGGGTACGGGCGAGCAGCCCGGCCCGGACCAGGAACGGCTCGCAGACCTCCTCGACCGTGTCCGGCTGCTCCCCCACCGCGACGGCCAGGGTGGACAGCCCGACCGGTCCGCCTCCGAAGCTGTCCACGAGCGCGCTGAGCACCGCCCGGTCGAGCCGGTCCAGGCCCCGCTCGTCCACGTCGTACACGGTCAGCGCGGCCCGGGCGGTGTCGCCGGTGAACGCCCGGCGATCTCGGCGGCCCCGTCCGGCGTCACGGGTACCCCGAGGATCCGCGCCGTGCGGGAGAGCAGCTGGCACAGGTCTTCCGCGTCGTAGAAGTCGAGCTGCCCGACGAAGCCGAACCGGTCGCGCATCGGCCCGGTCAGCAGGCCCGCCCGGGTGGTCGCCCCGACCAGCGTGAACGGTTCGACGTCGAGCGGGATCGCGGTGGCGCCCGGTCCCTTGCCCACCATCACGTCGACCCGGAAGTCCTCCATCGCGCTGTACAGCAGCTCCTCCGCCGGCTTCGCGATGCGGTGAATCTCGTCGATGAACAGCACCTCGCCCTGGGACAGGCTGGTCAGCACGGCGGCCAGATCACCGGAGCGCTCGATCGCCGGCCCGCTGGTGATCCGCAGTCCGACGCCGAGCTCGGCCGCGACGATCATGGCGAGGGTCGTCTTGCCCAGCCCCGGGGAGCCGGACAGCAGGACGTGATCGGGTGGGCTGCCCCGGCGTACGGCGCTGTGCAGCAGCAGTTGGAGCTGCTCGCGTACCCGGTGCTGGCCGACGAACTCGTCCAGCCGCTTGGGTCGTACGCTCGCCTCCGCGTCCCGTTCCTCCGGGTCCGCGTACGCCGAGACGAGCTCGCTCATCGCGCCCGACCGAGCGTCTGGATCGCCCGCTTGAGCAGCACCGGTACCGGCGGCAGCGGCTCCTCGACGCCCTCGGCGACCGCGGCGACCGCCTGGTCGGCCTGGCTGGCCGTCCAGCCGAGCCCGGTCAGCGCCTGGCGTACCTGCTCGGGCCAGGTGACCCCGGGCCGGCCCGCGGGCGCGTCGACGGACACCGGTACCGGGCCGATCCGGTCCCGCAGCTCAAGGACCAGCCGCTCGGCGCCCTTCTTGCCGATCCCCGGTACCCGGGTCAGCGTCGCGATGTCGGCGTTGGCCAGGGCCTTGCGGATCTGGTCCGGCGGCAGGACCGCCAGCGCCGCCTGGGCCAGCCGGGGCCCGACCCCGCTGGCCGTCTGGAGCAGCTCGAACAGGTGCTTCTCGTCGTCGTCGGCGAAGCCGTACAGGGTCAGCGAGTCCTCCCGGACGACCAGGCTGGTGGCCAACCGGGCCTCGACGCCGATCCGCAGGCCGGCGAGGGTACCGGGGGTGCACTGGACGGCCAGGCCCACGCCGCCGACCTCGACCACCGCGCCCTCCGGCGCCAGCGCCGCGACCAGACCCCGGACACTGGCGATCATCGGACCCCTCCGTTTCGACGTTGGCCGGCGACCGCGCCGGTCAGCCTGGCCCGGGTGCCGCCCCGCCAGACGTGGCAGATCGCCAGCGCGAGGGCGTCGGCGGCGTCGGCCGGCCGGGGTGGGGCGGACATCCGCAGCAGCCGGGTGACCATCGCGGTGACCTGCGCCTTGTCGGCCTGTCCGGAGCCGGTGACGGCCGCCTTGACCTCGCTGGGCGTATACATCTGGACGGGCAGGCCGGCCCGCGCCGCGCCGAGCACGGCCACCGCGCCCGCCTGGGCGGTGCCCATCACGGTGCGCACGTTGTGCTGGCTGAACACCCGCTCGACCGCCACGCTCTCCGGCCGGTGCTCGGCGATGAGGTCGGCCAGCGAACGGTCCAGGTGCAGCAGCCGGACCGGCAGCTCGTCCCCGGGGTCGCTGTGCACGACGTAGTACGCCAGCAGCGTGCAGACCCGCCCCGGGCTGCCCTCGACGACCCCGACGCCGCACCGGGTCAGGCCCGGGTCGACCCCGAGTACCCGCACGCTGGCCCCCTTTGCCGGATGGCTCGTCCATACAGCTGTTCGAGAGGCTAGCGGCCGGGCGTACGGCCACGCCAGCCGACACGCGGGACACCGGCTGGGGACCGCCCCGCGAGCGGCAGCCCGACGAGGCGGTCCCGGTCACCCACCGACGCGGCCCTGGCGGCGGCGCGTCACTGGGGATTTGCCGGACGGTACGCAGGGTAACCGTCCTTGCCGTTGACAATCGCACGATGCCGGTCTGACCTGCAACGTGCAGCTGACCGGTGTCGCACAGCGTGTGCGATCGGGCGACTTCGCAGAGTTGCCAAGCCGGCCGATGGGATCCAGAGTTACCCCATGTCGGTACGCACCAGCCCCACCGTCCGCCGTCGTCGGCTCGGCAGCGAACTGCGTCGGCTCCGTGAGCTGGCCAGCCTGACCTGCGAACAGGTCGGCGACCGCCTCGGCTGCTCGGCCTCGAAGATCAGCCGGATCGAGACCGCCCGGGTACCGGCCCGGGTGCTGGACGTACAGGCGCTGTGCGAGCTGTACGGCGCCGGCGAGGAGCAGCGCGTCGTCCTGGTGGCCCTGGCCCGGGAGTCCAAGACGCAGGGCTGGTGGCAGCGCTTCGACAGCGCGCTGCCCGACTGGTTCACCACGTACGTGGGGCTGGAGGCCGAGGCGGCGAGCATCCGCACGTACGAGATCCAGCTCGTACCGGGGCTCCTGCAGACCGAGGCGTACGCCCGCGCGCTGTTCGAGACCGCGGTGAACGCGCCGGAGGAGGTCGAGTCGGCGGTCGAGATCCGCCGCTCCCGTCAGGAGATCCTGCGCGGGGAGAATCCGCCCCGGTACTGGGCCGTGCTCAGCGAAGCGGCCCTGCAGCGGATGGTCGGCGGGTCGGGGATCATGCGCGACCAACTGTGGTACCTGACGGAGATCAACGAGCTGCGCAACGTGACCATTCAGGTGATCCCCGCCCATACGGGCGCCCACCCCGGAATGTCCGCCCCGTTCGTCATCCTCAGCTTTCCGGACCGTGCCGATCCCGAGGTCACGTTCGTTGACTACTTGACCGGCGCGCTCTACCTGGAGAAGCCGGAGGAGGTCGACCAGTACAACCTGGCCTTCAACCACCTGGTGGCCGCCGCGGTGTCGCCGGTCCAGTCCCTCGACCTGATCCGCGCAACGGCGAAACAATTTTCCTGATCACGAAGGAGTGCGGGATGACGCCGAACCTGTCTCACGCCGTCTGGTACAAGAGCTCACGCAGTGGTGGCAACGGCGGCAACTGCGTCGAGGTGGCCAACCTCGACGACGCCGTCGCCGTACGCGACTCCAAGCGGCCGGACAACGGCCTGCTGATCTTCAACCGCGCCGACTGGACCGCGTTCGTCGACGCCGCCAAGAACGGCGAGTTCGACCTCTGACGTACAGCCGAAGGTGACGTCCCGGTATCCCCGGGGCGTCACCTTCGGCGTTTCCGCTATCCGGCCGGCGCGGCCAGGGCCGGCCAGACCGCGTCGACCAGCCGCTCGGGCAGGTTGCGCTGGTGGACCGCGGGCGGCCAGGCGAGGATCGACTGCGCGACCACCGGCCCGACCAGGATCACCAGGACCAGCTCAAGGTCGAGATCGGCGCGCAGCTCGCCCCGGTCGATCCCACGCCGGAGCACCTGGCGCATCAGTTCGCGCCGGGGCTCGGTGATCTTCTGGAAGCACCGGTACAGCTCGGGACTGCGGTGCAGCTCCGACAGCAGACAGGGCATGATCTTCCCGGCCCGGGTGTGGCTCGGCGTACCAACCGGACGGAGCAGGGCGATCAGGTCGTCGCGTACCGACTCGCCGGCCAGCCGCGGCAGCTCGCCCTTCAGCGAGGCCACCGCGTCGACCAGCAGCCCCTCCTTGTTGGCCCACCGCCGGTAGATCGTCGCCTTGCCCACGCCGGCCTTCGCCGCGACCGCCTCGATCGAGAGCGACTCGGCCGGCGTGCCGTCGGCCAGCAGGTCCAGGACGGCCTCGATGATCGCCTCATCGGCCCGGGCACTGCGCGGCCGACCGGGAGCCTTGCGCTCCTGGTCGGCCGGCAATGACGTGGTCACATCCGACATTGTGGCTGCTCGTTCAGACTTCTACCAGTTCCGCACGGTCCGGCGGTGTGCCGACCGCTGCCGTCGCCGGTACCGCGGGGTGCTCGGCGGTCCGGCTGGGCAGCCAGCGGAGCACCACGATCAGGCCGAGCAGGGCGGCGATGACCGAACCGAGCCCGGCCGCGTGCATCGCGGTGACGAACGTCGAGTCTCCGGCCGCGAGCAGCGCGTGCCCGGCGGTGCCGAGGTGCGCCGCCGCCGCGTACGTCCCGGAGATCGAGTCGGCCGCCGCCGTGCGTACGCCGGCGGGCAGCCCGGCCACCTGGTCGCGCATACCCGCGCGGTAGACCGCGGCCAGCACCGCACCCAGTACCGCCACGCCCAGCGCGCCGGCGATCTGCCGCAGCGTGTTGGCCACCGCCGAGCCCACACCGGCCTTCTCCCGGGGCAGCGCCGACATGATCGACTCGGTGGTCGGCGGCATCACGTTGGCCATCCCGGCGCCCTGGAGGAAGAAGGTGGCCCCGACCAGCCAGATCGGCGACTGCGTACCGACCAGGAGCAGCGCGCCCTGCGCGACCGCGACCAGGCCGAGCCCGACCGCGCACACCGCCTTGGGCCCGAACCTGCGCACCATCGCCGCGCTGCGCGGCGCGAACACCAGCTGCGCCACCGCGAACGGAGTCATCAGCAGGCCGGCGCCGAGCGGACTGTAGCCGCGCACCAGTTGCAGGTAGAAGGACAGGAAGAACATCGACCCCATGGCGGCGAAGAACACCAGGCCGACGGAGGCGACGGCCGCGGAGAAGCGCGGCTCGCGGAAGAGCCCAACATCCAGTGAGGGGTACGCGATGCGCCGCTCGACCAGGACGAACAGCACGAGGATCAGCACGCCGGCGACCAGCGTTCCCCAGGACCGCGGCCGCCCGAAGCCGTGCTCCCCGCCGTCGATGATCCCGTACACCAGCAGGACCAGACCGGCGATCGAGAGCAGCACCCCCGGTACGTCCAGCCGGCCCGGCCGTGGGTCCCGTGAATCCGGTACCAGGATCGCGACGGCCGCCAGTCCCGCCACCACCACCGGTACGTTGAGCAGGAACACCGAGCCCCACCAGTAGTGCTCCAGCAGCAGTCCGCCGACCACCGGGCCGATCGCGACGGCCGGCAGGACCGCCGCTCCCCCGATACCCATCACCGCCCGGGCCCAGATCAACTGGGTAGGCGTCTGGGCGTACGCCGACCCGGCCGAGGCCAGCCCGAAAAGCAGGAGGCCGGCGAGCAGGATCTTCTTGCGCCCGAGCCGGTCACCGAGGACGCCCCAGGTGAACAACAGGCCGGCAAAGACCAGTGTGTACGAGTTGACGGCCCACTCCAGGTCGCCTTGGCTCGCGCCCAGGCCGTGCCGGGGATCGGCGATGACCCGCAGCGCCACGTTCAGTACGGTCGTGTCGAGGATGACGACCAGCAGGCTGACGACCAGTACGCCGAGGATCAACCAGCGGCGCGGGTGCCCTGAATGGGTCGGTTCCATCGGTTCTCCCCGTCGATTCGATACGGAACGGTTCCGTAAACAAGCCGAGCCTAGCGAAGGCTCAACCGATACGGAACCGTTCCGTAAAGAATAAGGGTGTGATGGAGCCCACCGGTCAGTCCGCGCCGGCACTCACCCGCCGTTGCTTCAGCTCCGGCACGAACCGCGCGATGGTCTCGAAGTCGCCGTCCTCGTGGAGCAACTCGAGCTTCAACCGGATCGCCGTCGCGGCGACCAGCAGGTCAACGAGGGAAACTCCTTGGTGGGCGCTGTGCGGAGCGAGCTCACGGCGGATCGCCGCAACCATGGCCCAGATGTTGTCCAGCACGGTGACCCATGGATATTGGTCGAGAATCCGCGCCTCTACCCGCTCGGGGTGAGCCTGCCGGCGTTGGAAGCGGATCAGTGCACTGGTGTCGATGAGGAACATCAGCCGTCCACCTCGTCGAGCGCCTCGTAGTTGAACGCTCCCTCATCGGACATCCGCCGCAATTCCTCGCGGGCTTTCCTGCGCATCTCACGCTTGGCTTCGACGTAAACCCTCAGCGCCGCGTTGATCGCTTCATTGGGAAACGACGCGCCACTCACGCGGATAGCTTCGCCGAGTAGGTCGTCGTCGATCTTGGGTCCAAGGTCGGGCTGGACTGCTGTCACAGTCATGGTCACCTCCCTCCGCACCTTAGTATGCCAGGTGTCCCACCCGCTGCCCCGTCATCATCCCACGGCGGCCATGACCTCGTCGGAGACGTCGAAGTTGGCGTACACGTTCTGGACGTCGTCGCAGTCCTCGAGCGCGTCGATCAGCTTGAACACCCGTCGCGCCCCGTCCTCGTCGAGCGCGACGGTGACGCTGGGGACGAACGAGGAGTCGGCTGACTCGTACTCCACGCCGGCGCCCTGCAGGGCGTTGCGTACGGTGACGAGGTCACCGGGTTCGCTGACCACCTCGAAGACCTCGCCGAGGTCGTTGACCTCCTCGGCGCCGGCGTCGAGTACCGCGCCGAGCACGTCGTCCTCGGACACCGCGCCGGCCTTGGGGACGATGATGACGCCCTTGCGGGAGAACAGGTACGAGACGCTTCCGGCGTCGGCGAGGTTGCCGCCGTTGCGGGTCAGCGCGGTGCGTACCTCGGTGGCGGCGCGGTTGCGGTTGTCGGTCAGGCACTCGATGAGGATGGCGACGCCGTTGGGCCCGTACCCCTCGTACTGGACCGTCTGGTAGTCGGCGCCACCGGCCTCCTGGCCGGAGCCCCGCTTGACCGCGCGGTCGATGTTGTCGTTGGGGACCGAGTTCTTCTTGGCCTTCTGGATGGCGTCGTAGAGGGTGGGGTTACCGGCCGGGTCACCGCCGCCGGTCCGGGCCGCGACCTCAACGTTCTTGATCAGCCGGGCGAACAGCTTGCCGCGCTTGGCATCGACCACGGCCTTCTTGTGCTTGGTCGTCGCCCACTTTGAGTGGCCGGACATTACCCCTCCGTCTACTGTGCCTGTGCCTCGCGCGCCAGTTCCACGAACAGGCGGTGCACGCGCAGATCGCCGGCGAGCTCCGGGTGGAAGGCGGTCGCGAGCAGATTGCCCTGCCGAACCGCGACAATCCTATCGCCCGGGCCGGGGCCGGTCCGCGCGGCCGAGCCCCGTGCCTCCGGAGCGGTCCGCGCGGTGGAGCCCTCCGGCGTCGAGGCGGGCACGACGCCGAGCACGGTCACGTCCGGGCCGACCCGT